>NZ_JBAUSA010000097.1:0-3053 GCF_049581465.1 Caballeronia sp.
TTATCCGTACATTGCGGCGGTCATTTTCCTGTTCGGCAGCCTCGCGCGCTTCGAGCGCGAGCAGTACACGTGGAAGGCGGACAGCTCGCAGATGCTCCATCGCGGCAATCTGCGGCTAGGCAGCATCTTGTTTCATATCGGCATCCTGGGCCTTTTCTTCGGGCATCTTGCGGGCCTGCTCACGCCGGTTGCAGTGTGGGACTGGCTCGGTGTCGAACATGGCACGAAACAAGCCGTCGCGATGATCGCAGGCGGCGTGATGGGAACGATCACGCTCATCGGCTTGCTGATTTTGGTTCATCGCAGGATCACCAACGCCCGTGTGTCCGCAGTCACGCGCACGGGCGACAAAGTCCTGCTGGTGTGGATTCTTGTCACGCTGCTGCTCGGCTTATCGACGATCCGCGCGTCCGCAGATCACATGGACGGGCACATGATGCTGCAGCTCATGACATGGGCGCAGCACGTCGTTACATTCCAGGGCGACGCGGCGCAATACGTGGCAGCGGCACCGCTCGTGTTCCGCATGCATCTGTTCATGGGCATGTCGCTCTTCGTGATCTTTCCGTTCACCCGGCTCGTGCACGTGTGGAGCGGCTTTGCTTCCGTCACCTACCTTACTCGCGCATGGCAACTCGTGCGCCCGCGCTGATCCGTACAGAGGAGCGATCATCATGGCAATCATTGTCAACGGCGTGGAACTCGCCGATACCGACATCGAGCGCGAGCTGAGTGCGTCCGATTCACATCAATCGGCGCTGACGGCAGCGGTATTGCGCCGCGTGTTGCTCGACGAAGCCGCGCGCTGCGGCATCGCGAGCGGCGCCAGCGACGAAGCCATGATCGAGGCATTGCTGACGCGCGAAACAGCGGATGTACCCGATCCAACGCATGAGGAGTGCGAACGGCACTATCTTGCCGACCTGGAGCGCTGGCGTGTCGGCCAGAAGGTGCGCGTGAGCCACATCCTGTTTCAAGTGACGGAGCGTGTCGACCTGGTGGCGTTGCGACAGCGTGCACAGCAGGCTCTCGATCAGTTGCGCGAGGCCCCTAGCGACCTGGAGCTTCGTTTCGTGCACCTCGCGCGCACGCTGTCGAACTGTCCCTCTAGCGTCGATGGCGGCGCGCTTGGCGAGATCGGCCGCGGCGACACGGTGCCGGCCTTCGAACGCGCGGTGTTTGCTATGCCGGCCGAGACGCTCTGCCCTTCACTCGTGGAAACGGAATTCGGCTTTCACATTGTGCGGGTTCATGAGAAAACGCCGGGCAAGGTGTTACCGTTCGATCAGGCCGAAGCGCGCATTCGCAACGCCATGTCGCTGGCAGCTCGCGATCTGGCCGAGCGGCAGTACCTGACGGACGCGGTGGCACGCGCACACATTGAAGGGTGGAAGGACGGAGTGGCAACATGAACGAAACAGCGGCGAAACCCCGTATTTTCGGAATTTGCGGGCGTTCTGGACAGGGTAAGACGACCTTGATCGAAGCGCTGCTGCCGTGGTTTCGCGCGCGCGGCTGGGTGGTGAATGTGGTGAAGCACAGTCATCACCCGATCGAACTTGAACCGCCGCAAAAGGACAGTTCACGTTTTCGCGCGGCGGGCGCGGGTGAGGTCCTGGTCGCGTCCCCGTACCGATACGCCATTCTTCGCGAATTGCACGATATGCCCGAACCGCCGCTGGCCGAGTTGATCGCGCGGTTATCGCAGGCTGACCTCACGCTGGTGGAGGGCTTTACGCGCGAGGCGCTGCCACGCCTGGAAGTCGTGCGGCCCGTCGCTGCAAAGCAACCGCTTTATTTAACCGATGCTTTAACCATTGCGACGATCGTAGGCATCGCGACGGACGACGCACTGCGGCTTCATGACGCACCCGCAATCGCGATCCTGCCTCTGGACAGCATTACGCTGATTGGCGAGTTCATATGTAAAACAGTCGGACTCTCGCCGCCATAGCCGGGCGCACCGGATAATCGATGCCCCTTGCATCACGGCGTCACGCAGCACCATGTCCACTATTGCGCTTCACGCTGCCTCGCCGGCCACGCCGTTTCGATACCGCCTTTTCACGCGTATTGTCGCGTTGTCGGGCGTAGCGCTCGCACTCGTATTGTCGATGATAGCGGGCACCCTCTGGCTCTCGTGGCAACTCGAAGGCGCCGGAGCGGCCATCAACGACGCCGGAAGCTTGCGCATGCGCGCCGGCAACGTCGCAATCCAACTTGCAGGAAAGGACGCCAGCGGCGTCGATCGGGAACTCGCCCTGCTCGACCTGACGCTCGCTCACCTGCAACGGGGAGACCCCGAACGGCCGCTTTTCCTTCCATCGACGTCCGGCATTCGCGCCCAGTTCGACGCGGTATCGCGGACCTGGCGCGACTCGCTCAAGCCTTCGATTGCGTCCAGCATCGGGCCGTCGCTGTACCTCGAACGGCTGCCCGCATTCGTCGCTCAAGCCGATGCGCTTGTCAGCATGATCGAGCGCGACAACGCCCACAAGACATCCTGGCTGCGCCGCTGGCAGATCGCGCTCGCCGTGCTTGCTTGCGCGGGCACCATCGCGATCGTCTACTTGCTGTACGCGTGGTTCGTCACGCCAGTCCGGCGTCTTGACCATGGCCTTGCGCGCATTGAGAAGCGTGAGTTCGGCGCCCGTCTCCCGGTCGACACCCGCGACGAATTCGGTCATCTCGCGCAGGGCTTCAACCGGATGGCAAATGAACTTCAGAGCCTCTATCAAGAGTTCGCACAGCGTGTGGCGCGCAAGACCGCGCTGCTCGCCACGCGCAATGGCGAACTGGTCGCGCTTTACGAAATGACCTCGTTCCTGCATGAGGCGCACGACATGGAAGTGCTATGCCGTGGTTTTCTCGCGCGTGTCATGCGCCAGTTCGACGCCGACGCCGGTTCGGTTCGCGTACTCGCTCAAGATGGCGCGCGCCTTCATGCGGTGGTCTCAGAGGGCTTGCCCGACTCTCTGCTGCGCGCGCCACGCTGCATGGCGGCGAACGCCTGTGCGTGCGGTGCAGCGGCGACCGGCGGGTCGACCGTGTTG
>NZ_JBAUSA010000098.1:0-3139 GCF_049581465.1 Caballeronia sp.
TCAACTGGAAACGAAAATACCATCGCACTGCGCAACTGATGACGTGAGCCGGAAAGCGGTGACGGTGATAGAGCGCTTTCGATTTTTTCATCGTCCAATCTTACCCTACCGACACGGCAACCTGACAATGCCCCCGCCACGCAGTTCGCACGTGCTGTGTGTCGGGCGAATACGATTGGTACCATGTCATCTTTGAAAACGACACGGTTTGGATTTTTCAAGTGCTTTAACCGCTCGAGTGACTCTCGAGCGCGTCACGAATTGACGAAACGTGCCGAACGAATCAGCTCAAGGTAAAGGCGTGTAGCGCTGTTTCTTCTGAATTGCGACTCACCAACCCTTCAAAAAATTGCGCGAGCGCCTGGACCGTCCAAACAACGACCACCTGAACGGCCGTTTGACGCTCTCGAGGGGCCCGTTTACTTTTCTAAGAGACGCACGAGAGTCGACGCTCGTTGTCGCAATATCGACGGGGTTGTTACAGACTAAAATTCTGCCGTTGTACGCCCAGACCCATGAGATAAGTCTTCAGTTCGTTAGGCAGATTTTCGAACCAAAGTCCTTCTTCACCCGGCGGGGGCAGGACATGGCCATATTCAACCATATCGATCGGGGCGAGATTACACAAATAGATCCAAATATCCCGCTCCTTAAGACCGGTGATGCTGGCGACATCCCGCATGATGCTCAGCATAAGCTGCTGCCGAGCTTCGTCGGGGCGCCCGCTGCGGATGTCACCGCGAATCCAGATGTGTGCATTGGCCGGAGAACCACCGAGATAACGAGTCCGCCCTGGGTTCTCGTCAATCTCGACCTGGACAAAAAACGGGTGAGCACCCGTCGCTTCACTATGGCGCGTACCGATTGCTACCGCGATCTGTGTCTTTTGTTCGTCGGTCAGGGTGTTAGGAGGGATAGAACATACGTAAGTCGGCATGACGAGCTTCCTTTTGAAAAACGTGAAACGCGAGAGTTTTGACTGTGCATGTCGGCACCTAAGCGTTTCGACTATGAAATCCCGGCATGTTGCACCGGGTACGCATTTGTGGACGAAGCTACGCGGTGGTAAGTCACCTATGTGGGTTAGCCGGTACTTGTCCAAGCAGACATCGTCTGCAGAAGTATTGTCCGTCCCGAGAATATCGAGTTTAACCGGTCGAGTTGAAGCTCAAGCGTGCATCTGCGGCGCACCGCTTCGCGGCTGTGGGCCTGAACTTTTTCTCTGCCCGGGTATCTTGACTATCAGGTTATGAATGACTAAACGAACTTATATTGTCTTTCGACTCAAGTGCTGACGTCTACAACTTATGGATAGGTCGACGTCTGCTTTAGTGTGGTCGGCTTTTTTTCTCGACCCAACAAACGATGTTCTGCACGGTATCGCCATAGAACGTTCGGTACAATTCCTCCGTTACATACGCAATGTGCGGGGTTGCGAGTACGTTGGGTAGTTCGCGCAACGGATGCGGATTTCCGAGGGGTTCGACATCGTAGACATCCACCGCGGCGCCCGCAATCTGCCCGCTCGTCAGAGACTTGAGGAGCGCGGCCTCGTCGACAATCGGACCGCGCGACGTATTGATCAGTCGGCTCGTAGGTTTCATCTGAGCCAATTCCGCTTGCCCAATGAGATGGCGCGTTCGCGGACTCAGACGTACGTGGACTGACAGGAAGTCTGCGGTACTAAACAACGCCTCCTTGCCGACCAATTGCACGCCGCTCGCTAGTGCCCGTTCTGAGGTGAGATTCTGGCTCCACGCGACTACGTTCATTCCGAACGCCCGACCAATGATGCCGACAGCTGAACCGACGCGACCGAGGCCGAGCAGACCAAGCGTCTTACCCGCGAGTTCTTCGCCGATGGAAACCTGCCAGCCACCTTGCAGCAGCGAATGATTTTCGAGGGCGATGTTGCGGGCCATAGCAAGGATCAGTGTCCACGTAAATTCAATCGTGGGCGTGGAACTATAGCCTGTGTGAACAACCTCAATGCCATGCGTGGCAGCCGCGTCAAGATCGATCGACGCGTTTTCCAAACCGGTCGAAGCGATCAGTTTGAGGTTCGGTAGCCTTTCGATGATTTCACGCGTGAGCGGCGCACGCTCGCGCATTACACACACAACATCGAATGGCTTCAGGCGATCAATCAGCCTTTCAGCGTCGCTGATATGGTCGTTGAACACCGTGATATCTACTCGACCTTCAAGCAGCGACCAGTCTGCCATTTTTAATGCGACGTTCTGGTAATCGTCGAGGATTGCTGCCTTGAAGTTGGCAAAAATTGGCATGTTTCTTTTCCCATTCTTTTACGGGTAGGCGGCCGAAGCCACGCGCACGGCACGATGCTGAGGTTGCCGGTTAGTCGCCGTTACGACGCCAACACACTTTCCTTGCACGGCCGTGCGTGGCGCCGTGATAGTCGAACTTCATCTATTGATCGAAAGAATAGTCCGTGGGTTATGAGATCTTGGCTGCCACCGCACTACCCAACGTTGGTTCGGACAAACCATCCTTTATGTCATCTCATGGGGATGGCTCGCGCGTTAACAAACCGCCTCCATACATCACGTTTCGCGGCGAATCTGTAAAAGCGTAACTCACCCAGCGATTCGGCTTCGCGTACACGCGCTTGTGCGATCGCGAGCGTAGGAATCCTGGTGATGAATCGTAGTACTCGCTCCGCGCAAACCTCGCGCAACCCGTCACAAGGACGCCGCTCGCGGAGGTTGCCGCTGGGAGTGCAATCTTGGACGGTGACGCGTACACGGGGCTCTCCTAGATGCGTTGGCATGGTGCAATTGTATTTTTATGGGACCGTTGGTGAATACCGCAGATAGGTGAAAAGATCGTTTACAAATCGTTTAGCAATAGGTGTGATATTCCGTGCAAGAATTCGCCCATGCAATTTTCGCGGTGGGGTTACGGGATGGAACTACTCCAGAAGATGAAGTACTTTGTAAAGCTCGTGGAATTGGAGAGCTTTACGGAAGCGGCAAGGCATTTCGGTACGACTACGGCGAGCGCGTCGCGGGCAATTTCGGAGCTCGAGTCGCATCTTTCTGCGAAGCTATTGCAGCGGACAACGAGAAAGATGAGGTTGACAGACGTTGGACGTCGCTATTTCGTGCGCTGCAACCAT
>NZ_JBAUSA010000099.1:0-2206 GCF_049581465.1 Caballeronia sp.
CTCCTGGGGCACGACACTCCTGCCGAATACCTGGCGGGCGGCGCGTTCTTCGGCGGCGTCATCGGCCGGTGGGCCAACCGGATTGCGCACGCGCGCTTCGCACTCGACGGCGTGGACTACGCCCTCGATCGCAACGACGGGGACAACCTGTTGCATGGAGGCGCGGCGGGCTTTCACCGGGCAATATGGAATGCTTACGAACTTGACGGAAGCGTCGTTCTTACGCACGAGTCCCCTGAAGGCGATGGCGGTTTTCCGGGCACCCTGATTTCGACCGTGCGCTATTCGCTTGACGACGACGGTACCCTTACGATCGATTACGACGCGCTCACCGACGCCGCCACGCCCGTGAACCTGACCAATCACGCGTACTTCAACCTCTCGGGCGATACCGCCGAACCGTCCGACATACACGGTCACGTGATCGCCATCGAAGCGGACGAATTTTTCGAAGTCGATGACACCCTGATTCCGGTCGCACGCGCCAACGTCGCGGGCAACGCGTTCGACTTTCGCACCAGCGCACCCATCGGCGCGCGGCTCGACTGGCCCCATGCGCAACTTAGCCGCGCCGACGGCTTTGACCATTGCTACGTGTTGCGCGGCGACGGCAAGTCGATGCAGACTGCCGCCACGCTTTACGATCCGGGCAGCGGCCGCGAACTCACCGTCTCGACGACAGCGCGCGGCATGCAGTTTTACACCGGCAACAAGCTCGATGGCGTGGTCGGGCGCAACGCCCGGCGATATGGCAAACATGCGGGTCTATGCCTTGAGACGGGCGCTTTTCCCAACCAGATCAACATGCCGGACGCGGCCGAGGTCGTGCTGCGGCCGGGCGAGCATTATCGGCAGACAACGTGTTATCGGCTTGGTGTGCGGTAAGACGGTCAGGGCCGCTGTGACATCGCCATACCGCGCATCGTCTGGTTGTTAAGCCCGGGCGTAATACGAACGTCGGTGGATCTGGAATGCAAATCGAAATCCGATAGTTCAACCCGCGCCAGCCTTGTGCGAACATTGTTGATTTTCAGTTGCGCTGTAGCCTCGCGCTTCCCAAGGAAAGATCAGCATGAGCTTCGCATCGACAGCAAATGGAACGACCAACGGCGCGACCGGGCTGAAAGTCGTCGTGATTGGCGGGGGCTTTACCGGCGTCGCGTTCATCATCCATGCGATCCGCGCGGCTCACCCCGGCGTCGGCCTGGACTTCACCATCGTCGAACCGACGGCACAACTCGGCCGAGGCGTGGCCTATGGCACCGATGAACCGCTGCACCGGATCAACGTGCCCAGCGACCGGATGAGCCTTTTCGCCGGCGATCCGGGCCATGCAACGCGCTGGCTGGCCGCCCACGGCGCAATCGATGCGGGGAGCGCCGACGCGCGCGGCCATTACTACGTATCGCGGGCGCGGTACGGTGAGTATGTCGCCGCAACATTGAAGGAGGTCGTCGCAAACGCAGCGCCGCAAGTGCGCGTTGTGCATCGCCGGGCGACGGCCACGGGCGTGCAAAAAAGCGGTTCGGGCTATGTGGTCCAACTTGCCGATGGAGCACAAATCGATGCTGACCGCGTCGCGTTGTGCTTCGGTCATACGCCGTCAAAACCGCCGGGCGTGATCGACGCCGATGTCTTTGACGATGACCGTTTCGTCACTCACCCCTGGTCGGCGGACGCATTGCGCGCGATTGCGCCCGACGCTTGCGTGCTGCTGGTCGGCACGGGCTTGACCATGGCCGACGTTGCCGTCACGCTGCTTGATCGTGGGCATCGCGGCCGCATTACGGCGATCTCCCGGCGCGGCTTGCGGCCCCGGCCCCACGGCGTTTTTGCCGATTCGGGCGACTTTCTCGGCGACGCACCGGCACCTCGCACCGCACGCGGCCTGCTGCGGATGTTACGCGAGCGGATTGCGACCGATGAGCTGGGTCTCGGTTGGCACGCCGCCGCCGACGCGTTTCGCTTCCAGCTTCCCGCGCTTTGGAATGCATTGCCTCCGATTGAGAAGCGCCGGGTCGTTGCTCGGTTGCTGCCGTTTTGGGACGTGCACCGTTTTCGCATCGCACCGCAGATCCACGACACTGTCGAGAAGGCGATCGCGAGCGGCCAGATGAGTGTGATGAAGGCGGGGATCGCGGATATCAGCAGGTCGGCGAGTGGCTTTCGCGCCGGCTTGCGACTCGCGGGTGGCGGACGTGAGGAA
>NZ_JBAUSA010000100.1:0-3042 GCF_049581465.1 Caballeronia sp.
CACCAGCCAGCCCTTCGGGCGTGCGCGTGCGCTGGATCAGAAGCCCCAGCAGCGCAAGCACACGCGAGTCGGGCAGTCCGGCACGCGCGGGTTTCTCGCCCCAGCCAAAGCCTGCAAGGCACAACAGATTGCGCGAATGCGCGTCCGTGCCGCCGGGGCGAAAGGCGAACGGGTAGCGATACTTCTTCCATGCGCGATACAGCAACGTGACGAAGCGATGATTGAACTGATCGAGAAAGGCCTCGACGGCTTCATGCCCATCCTTTCGCAACACGATGTCATCGATCATGTGCGAGGGCATTGCCGCATCCACGCCGTACAGCCCCATGAACGTGGTGCGCACTGTCGGCGCCACGCCGGACCCGGTCCTGCCCGACTCGTCATCAAATTCGACCGATGCCATTTCTCCTGCCGGAAAACCCATGCGTGTACTCGGCCTGAAACGCACGGGCTCGTGGTCCAGCGTGTCACGCGAACCCAGGCCGGGATGGGCGGGCACGCGCACTTCGAGCAACCGGCACAGCTGCATGAAGTTCATCGTCGGCGCCCGCGCCAGCAGCGACACGACGATGGGCTCAACGAGCGGCTTAAGATCGGGCAGATCGTCCCGCAGACGGACTTCCTCCCCACGGAGGCCTCCTTCAGTCATCGGGGCGCGTGGCTTCATAACGGGGAGCGCTCCGCCTTGCTGCGCGGCCATTCGGTGCGGGCTTGCGACGGCAAGCTGACGATCGCGAGCCGGGTGAACAGGTTGATCTCGGCATAGAGGCCGAAGAACCGGTGCAGCAACTCTCCAAAGAGCATCACGTCACCAAGACCCGCGAACGCGTGACTGTCGAGTGTTACCTCGATCAGCACGCCGCGCTCGACCGAGCCGCCCGACACTTCTTCGAGCAGTTCTTCCGACACATGCAGAATCCCCGCCAGGCGCCGGCGATTCAATTCGTCTTCGGTCCAGTCGTAAAGCGCCAGCGCGCCGCGCAATACTTCGGCGTTCATCATCGACAGAAAGTTGGGGGCGAGATGCGAGAGCACCCGCCACTGGAAGCGGTCCCCGGTGGGCGGATAGAGCGGCAGCGTCGGCGCCGCGAGATTGCGCACGCCCGCCACGTTCGGCGTGCTTGCGCCCAGTTCATTGATGCTCGCCTCACGCAGCCCCTTTCGCGGCAACAGGCCGTTGGTGCCCGTTACGCGTAGCGAGAGGCTTTCTTCGGGAAGATCTTCCATCGTCTCCCAGGCGTGACCGCCGAGAATGACCCAGGTGTCGTGCAGGCCCGTGACGCCGTGTTGCACGCGGCTATGGAAGTAGCGTTCGGGAGCTTCGTGGCGCAGCATGCCGCCGCGGTGGCGAAACGTGGCGAACGGCACGTACTCGTAGCGCTCAGCGGTGTCGTGGTCGAATGATTCAATCGCATCGACCGAGTAGGTTTCGACGTGTTCACCCTGATGTCCGGCCGGCACGACGCGATATTCGGTCTCGTGGTGATCGACCCGGATCGGCTCGGCGTCGAGCGTGAACAGGTTGATGACCGGCGTGCAGAAGAGGCGCACATTCTCCGCGCTAAAGCGTTGATCGGACGGGTAGCTGTGCTGAAGAAGGATTTCCATCTCGAAGCTCGTCGCGCTGACGGGTAACTTCGCCACCTCCAGACCGCATAGGTCGACGAACAGGAACTTCTCGCGAAACGTGAAGTACTCGAGCAGCAGCTGATAGCCGGCGAATGCGGCTTCGGCCTTCGGCCACAAGCGTTCTTCGATCGAGAAGCCCGCGGGTTCGAGCGTTACCCCCGTGAGCGGCAACGCTTCACCGTCGCGCAGTTCGGGAATGCGCCATGCGATCGAGTCGACCTGACGCGTGAGCGCGAGGTGGATCGCGAACGCCGTTGGCAAATCCGCGTTCAGGTACAGGCGCAGGCATGAAAGATCCGTCGCTTCACGGCGTGCCGAGCGGTCGATTTCAAAACGCAGACGGATCACGGAGCGGGCGTCATGGCGCACGACGGGCCCCGCATGGGTGAGCCGCACCGGCTGCAGCGTCACCGGTGGAGTGGTGCGATAGACGCACTGGACGGTCTTGGGCGCGGCGCCTTCTGTGCCTGCCGTCGCAGGCATGGTGATGGGCGCCGAGCGGACCGGCACCCCGGCGGGCACCGTTTCCGTCTTCTGGAGCTTCTCGGCGAGAGGAATGAGTTCCACCACCGATAGCGACGGGATCATGCGCAGGTAGTGCGGCCACAAAAGGCTGACGAGTCCCTCGGTCAGTTCCGGCAGTTCATCGTCGAGCTTTTTCTGCAGGCGCCCGGTCAGGAACGCAAAGCCTTCATAGAGGCGTTCGACATAGGGATCGCGATCGCCTACGCGATCCAGGTTGAGCATGCGTGCCCGGTCGGGATGCGCCTTCGCGAATTCGCGGCCGGCTTCGCGCAGGTAGCGCATCTCGGCTTCGTAGTAGCGCAGGATGGGATCGTCGTGGTCCATGGATATTCTTTCTTATGACAGGGTCAGCGTGCGGGACGGGTCAAGCACAGTCAGCTCGCCCGTTCGTCCTTTGCGCGCAAAAAAAGCGTCCCCGTTGCCAGGGGCGCGTGAGGCAAGCAATATCTTCAGGAGACCTGAGAGCATGTTCAAGGCTCTTTGGACCAGGCGTCGCCAGCCAACGGCACCGTCTTTGCGGACTTTGACCAGGGATCGTTCTTCACGGCAACGGCCTTCGCGGCCTGAGGCCGTGCCGTTCCGACAGGCTTCGCCGGAGCGCCCGAGGCAGACTGTGGCGGCCCGGGTGGCAACAGCGAGGGTTGGTCTCCCGGCAGCGGCATCGCAGCATGCGCTGCTGCTTCGAGCGCTTCAGGCGGCAACGGCGGCGGACCAGCCGAGGCCCGCATGGATGTACCCATTGGTTTGTCCTTCGCCGATCCCGTCAAAAAAATCCGCGATGGCAGCGAAAAACGACGCAGTGCGAGCACCTCAAGCGGCCCAGCACCGGCGTCGCTGCGCAGTACTACCCGCAGTGGTACGCCCAGGCTCTGGTCCGGGGTCCAGGAG
>NZ_JBAUSA010000101.1:0-2710 GCF_049581465.1 Caballeronia sp.
GCACAACGCCGATCGATGAAGAGGCGAAACCGCCGTTGATTGCACCTATCGAAAATAAGGATGTCATCCGTGGCCGCGCCTATGCACAGCAGCCGCCGACGATCCCGCACAAGATCGACGGCTATCAACTCGACAAGAATGCAAACCGCTGTCTCGCGTGTCATGCGCGCAGCCGTGCGGCCGACAGCGGAGCGGTGCCCATCGGTGTCTCGCATTACCTCACGCGAGACAACGCCACGCTCGGAAGTCTCTCGCCGCGCCGCTATTTCTGCACGCAGTGCCATGTCTCGCAGGCCGACGCGAAGCCACTGGTCGGCAACACGTTCACGGACGTCGAAGATGTGCGTGTCGCGCCCGGGCCGCAAGCTGCGGGCAAGGCTGGCAAGAACTAGGAGCGAGCGATGTCCGGCTTTCTGACGCTGCTCAAGCGCTATTGGCGAACCATCAACCGTCCGAGCGTGCACTACAGCCTGGGCTTCCTCACGCTCGGCGGGTTTATCGCGGGCGTGGTGTTCTGGGGCGCGTTCAACACGGCGCTCGAAGTGACGAACACGGAAGCGTTCTGTACGAGTTGCCATGCAATGCACGACAACACTTACGCGGAGTTGAAGAGCACGATCCATTTCAGCAATCGCAGCGGCGTCCACGCGAAATGTTCGGACTGCCATGTTCCGCACAACTGGACCGACAAGATGGCGAGAAAGATGCAGGCGTCGAAGGAAGTGTGGGCGGCGGTCTTCGGCACGGTGGACACGCGCGAGAAATTCCAGGACCGGCGGCTCGAACTGGCGGAGCACGAATGGAAGCGGATGAAAGCCAACGATTCGCTGGAATGCCGCAACTGCCATTCGTTCGAATCGATGGATTTCACCCGGCAAAGCCCGCGCGCCCAAAACGCGCACCAGCGCTTTCTCGGCTCGGGCGAAAAGACCTGCATCGATTGTCATAAGGGTATTGCGCATCAATTGCCGAACATGACGCAGGCAATGCGCGATTTGTCACCGCCCGATCCGGCACAACGCGATGGGCGCACACCATGAGAGGACCTTCCATGAGCAAGCACGCAGAAATTCCGTTGCAATCCTCCCGCACGAATCGGCAAGACGCGCTTTTGTCCGTTGACAAGCTCGCCTTCGATCGCGCTGGCGAAATGCTCTTTAGCAACGTGGCGTTTGACGTCGACGCAGGCCAGGTCCTGCAGATCCACGGCCCGAACGGCAGCGGCAAGACCACGCTGTTGCGGGTGCTGGCGGGACTGTTGCGGCCAAGCGCGGGCGTGGTGCGATGGCGCGGCCAGGATACGCATGCGCATCCTGAAGCATGGCGCCAGTCGCTCGCGTTTCTCGGGCACCTGAACGGCATCAGCGACGACCTGACCGCCGCCGAGAACCTTAGCTTCAGCGCCGTGCTGGGCGAGGTATCGGAGGAACGAGTGGAAGTGCAGGAGCAAGTACTGAAAAGCGTCGGGCTCGACCGCTATCAGCATGCGATTGTTCGCGGCTTGTCGCAGGGGCAAAAGCGCCGCCTCGCCATCTCGCGGCTGCTGCTTGAACACAAGCCCCTCTGGCTGCTCGATGAACCCGCGGCCGCGCTCGACGATGAATCGTCGGCGGTGCTTGAGCGCTGCATCGAAGGTCATCTGGAGCGCGGCGGCATTGTGTTGATGACCACGCACAAGTCGATCAACACCTCGCCCGCCGTTACGCGCAACCTGTATTTCGAACCGAGCGGCCGATGCTCAGATTGACCGAGAGCATCGTACGGCGAGAGCTCGCGCTCACCTGGCGGCGACGCACCGGCGCGCTCGGCTGCCTGCTGTTCTTCGTGATCGCGGCGAGCCTGTTTCCGCTGGCGGTCGGCTCGGACCCGGACCTGCTGCGCGCCATTGCGCCCGGCGTGTTGTGGGTCACCGCGCTGTTCGCCGCGATGCTCTCGCTCGGGCGCCTGTTCGCCCCCGATTTCGCCGATGGCGCGCTCGACCAGATGTTATTGGCGCCGCACTCGCTGCTCACGATGGTGACCGCGAAGATCGCGGCGCACTGGCTCACCAGCGGGTTTGCGCTCGTGCTGCTGGCACCGGTGCTGGCGATCCAGTACGACCTCGCCTTCGATACGATCGTGCGTCTCACCGTCGCGCTATTGCTCGGTACGCCTGCTCTGAGCCTGATCGGTTCGATGGGTGCCGCGCTCACACTCGGCGTGCGCGGCGGCGGAATGTTGCTCGCCGTGCTGGTGTTGCCGCTTGAAACCCCCGTGCTGATTTTTGGGGCGAATGCCGCCGATCCATCCCGCTCGGGCGCGTGGTCGACGGCGAACTTTTCCCTGCTCGGCGCGGCGCTTCTCGCCACGCTTGCGCTATGTCCGTTCGCAACTGCCACGGCGTTGCGGATCTCTGCGGAATGAACTGGATTCCTAACTAGCGACTCATGAACCTTTCCATTCCTCGCACCGGCTGGCTGCGCTATGCATCGCCGGTACAGTTCTACAGGCTGGCCGGAAAAATGATCCCCGGCTTCGCCTTTGCGGCGCTGCTGCTCGTCATGCCTGCTATTCACATCGGGCTATTCGTGGCGCCGACCGACGCCGTGCAGGGCGATGTCTATCGCATCATGTTCGTGCACGTGCCGGCCGCGTGGATGTCGATGCTGATCTACGTGGTGATGGCGTGCTACGCCGCGCTCGGTCTCGTGCTGAACGCGCGCCTCTCGGC
>NZ_JBAUSA010000102.1:0-3335 GCF_049581465.1 Caballeronia sp.
GACATCAGGAGAATGCCGAGGTAGTCCCCTTTCCTCAGCAGAGACAGATCCGGCTTGTCGATGTGCACATACTTCGGGACCAGCGCCGCCACGACCACGCCCGGCACGAGGTTCAGGTAGAACAGCCAGTGCCACGACCACTGGTCCGTGATCCAGCCGCCGATCACGGGCCCCACGGCGGGCGCCAGCGAGGCGAGCGCACCGATGGTCGTGGACGCGATGAGGCGCTCCTTGCCGGGGAACAGGACGAACGCCGTCGTGAACACCGTGGGAATCATTGCCGCGCCCATCGCACCCTGGAGACCGCGAAACAGGATCATCGAGTTGATATCCCACGCGATACCGCACAGCATGCTCGTGATGGTAAAGCCGACCGCGGACGCAACGAACAGCCAGCGCGTCGAGAATACTTTCGAGAGCCAGCCGGACATCGGGATCACGAGAATTTCCGCGATCAGATAGGCGGTCTGCACCCATGACAGCTCGTCCTGACTCGCGGAGAGTCCGCCACCAATGTCCCTCAGTGAGGACGCGACGATCTGGATATCCAAAGTGGCCATGAAGAAGCCCAGGCACATCAGTGCGAAAGCAAACACGCGCTGCCGCATGGGCTGTAACGCGGGGTCGAGGGGATGAGAGGTTGTCATGGTGTCGGCCTTGAGTCTTGCGTCTTAAGTCTTGAGTAAGCTTAGTTGCTGCTCGCGGTCTGGGTCGTGCCGGCGAGGTGCACATTGACTGTTGCCGACAGGCCCGGGCGCAACACGGCTTCCATCCCGCGCGGCACCTCAAGGCGAATCCGCACCGGCACGCGCTGCACGATCTTGGTGAAGTTGCCGGTCGCGTTTTCCGGTGGCAGCACGCTGAAGGTCGCGCCGGTCGCCGGTGCAAGACTCTCCACATAGCCGTGCAGCGGCACGCTCGACGCATCGAGCGAAACGTCCGCCCTGTCGCCGACGTGCATCTTCTTCAACTGGTCTTCCTTGAAGTTCGCGTCCACCCACAGGTCGGTGGAAGGCACGACCGTGAGGAGCGATACCCCCGTATTGGCCAGCATGCCCACGCGCCCCGTCCGATTACCGATGTAACCATCGACCGGCGAGCGGATCGTCGTGTATTCCACGTTCAGTTCAGCTACGCGCTGGGCCGCCAGAGCGGTATTGACACGCGCCTGCGCGTCGGCGATCTGCGCGCCCAGCACCTCGAGTTCGCGCTTCGCGGCGACCTCCGCCGCGTCGCTGTTCTGCACGGCAGCCTGGGCCTTCAGGAAGTCCGCATCGGCGCGTTCGACGATCTGATCGGAAACGGCATCGTCCTTGACCAGTTCGCGATAACGCGTCTTGTCCTCGGCGCTGCGTGTCAATTCCGCCGACGCCGCATGTTGCTCCGCTTGATGCTGGTTGATCACGGCCGCCTGAAGAACAACCCTTGCCTGCAACTCCGACACAGCGGCGCGGGCACCGTCGACGTCCGCCTTCGCCTGAGCAAGCCTGGCGTCGTAGTCGCGCGAGTCGAGGCGGATCAATACCTGGTTCGCCTGAACTCGTTGGTTGTCCTGCACAAGTATGTCTGTGATGAAGCCGTTCACTTTGGGCGCCATCACGGTGACGTTGCCGCCGACGTAGGCATCGTCAGTCGATTGCTCGAAGCGCAGCACGAAGTACCAGTACCCGGCTGCTGCTGCCAGCACCAGGAGGACAGCCCCGTAGGCAAGACGCATCCACGGAATGCGCCGCGGCTGTATGTGTGCGACCGGCGGCGCGGGGATAGCCGATGCAACCGCAGAAGGAGAAGAAGTCGTCATGGTTTAACCTGTGTATATACACTACTCAAGGTGGAAGAAGGCATTCGCTGAATAATCCAGCGCCCCAATATTGTCTAAACTTTCGAAACGTCGCGCGTGATGCGGAACAACTCACGCCTGAGCGAGGCCGCCTGCAGATGCCCGAATTTGCGTTCGAACTCGTCCTGGGCCGCGCTCCAGTGCACCATCGCCTCGTCGAGCTTCGTGCGTCCGCTTCCGGTCAGGATCAGCTGGAAGCGCCGCTTGCCTTGCTCGCCGGGTTCGTCGGCGACAAAACCGCTGTCCATCAAAGGCCTGAGTGCGCGAACCAGGGAGGTTCGCTCCATTACCATTGCCTGCGCCAACTCCATCATCGTCAAGCTCGAACCGCGTCCCAGCACGGTCATGATGCTGAACTGCGTCGGCGTGATGTCCACTTCCGACAGGTGCCGTTCATAAAGCTGCGAAACGTGGCGAGCCGCCTGACGGACAGCGAAGCAGTCGTCGTTTTCGGGTGATTGAGTGTGCATGCACACAGAGTAATGGCGCGCACGCCTGCGATCAATCTCGCTGGCGCATCAAGTTATAACGGCGACGAGAAGAATCGGGCGTCCGTTGTCGTCAGGAAAATCTGCCGCCTCGTGAATCCTCAGACCTTTTGGCCGAACGACGCGGGCACGCCCGACACTGCTTCGAAGAACGCTGCGGCATGCTCGACAAACGCCCTCACCTTTGCCGGCAGCAGCGTTCGAGTGTTGTACGCAAGGCGGATCTCGACCACTCCGTCGACAAGTTCGAATTCTTCAAGGAGGGGAACCAGCCTGCCTGAGGACAGTTCTGCCTGCGCCACCGGCGCGGGCACCACGCCGACGCCGAACCCTTGCAGCACCATTTCCCGGTTGAACACCGCATTGTTAGAAGCGATGTCGTACTTCAGCGGGATGCTCAGATCCTCCTCGCCGAGGCGAAAGGTCAATATGGGCTTGCGAAGCGACGGCGACATCGCCACGAACATGTGTTCGGCCAGTTCGGACGGATGCCGGGGCATCGAGTGTTTTTTTAGATACTCCGGGGTCGCGACGATGGCGAGCGGCATGCGCTCCAGAAGCCGTGTGACGGCCGTGTCGGTGCTCAGCATGAACGGGATCACGACGCCGAGGTCATAGCCGTCCGCGACCAGGTCGACTGGCCGCTCGGTGAGCGTCACGTCCAGGTTCACTTTCGGATGCTTGTGCTTGAAGGTCGCCATCAGCGGCACCAGCCGGTTCACGGTCGCGGTCGTATGGGCGACGAGTCGAAGCACGCCGCTCGGCTCGCGCGTCTGCGTCGTTGCATCCGCTTCCAGCGCCTCCAGATCGTCGAGAATCCGGCAGCAGCCTTCGTAGAAGCGTTCCGCCGCTTCCGTCAGCGAAACCTGTCGCGTCGTCCGATGAAACAGGCGGCTGCCCAGACGTTGCTCGAGTCCTGCAATGGCGCGCGATACGACGGGCGTGGCGAGACCCAGCATGTCCGCGGCGCGCGTAAAGCTCTTGGCCTCGACGACTGAGCGGAAGAC
>NZ_JBAUSA010000103.1:0-9977 GCF_049581465.1 Caballeronia sp.
CCCGAGTCCCGTGCCTGATCGCATCTTGCGAGCCATGAGCTATCCGACGATCGATCATCGCGGTCCCGAGTTCGGGGCGCTTGGGCTCAAGGTGCTTGAGGGTATCAAGAAGATATTCAAAACCGAACAGCCGGTTGTGATTTATCCGGCCTCGGGCACGGGTGCCTGGGAAGCGGCATTGACCAACACGCTCAGCCCGGGCGACGCGGTCCTGATGTTCGAAACCGGCCACTTCGCGACGCTGTGGAAGAAGATGGCTGAGAGCCTCGGTTTGAAGCCCGAATTTCTAGGCTTGCCCGGCATCGAGGGCTGGCGGCGCGGCGTGCAGCCGAAAATGATTGAAGAACGGCTGCGCAACGACAAGCAGCACCTCATCAAAGCGGTGTGTGTCGTTCATAACGAGACATCGACGGGCGTTACCTCGGATATCGCCGCCGTGCGTCGCGCGATCGATGCCGCGAACCATCCGGCGCTTTTGCTCGTCGACACGATTTCAGGACTCGCGTGCGCCGACTACCGTCACGACGATTGGGGCGTGGATGTCACCGTGTCGGGTTCGCAAAAGGGCCTGATGTTGCCCCCGGGTATCAGCTTCAACGCGGTATCGCAGAAAGCAATCGCTGCGAGCGCACAGGCAAAACTGCCGCGCAGCTTCTGGGCATGGGGCGAAATCATCGAGATGAACAAGACGGGCTACTGGCCCTATACGCCCAATACCAATTTGCTATATGGCCTTTCCGAAGCGCTCGACATGATCCTGGACGAAGGACTCGAGCAGGTCTTCGCCCGCCATGAACGCCTGGCGCAAGCGTGTCGCCGTGCAGTGACGGCCTGGGGCCTGGAGATTCAGTGCGCCGATCCTAGCGTGTATAGCCCCGTCCTGACCGGCGTAATGATGCCCGAAGGTATCGATGCAGACGTCGTTCGCCACGAAATCTACGAGCGCTTCAACATGTCCCTTGGGACCGGTCTTGGAAAAATGAAAGGGCGCATGTTCCGCATCGGACACCTGGGCGATTGCAATGAGCTGATGCTGCTTGCAACGCTCGCGGGATGCGAAATGGGTCTGCAGATAGCGGGCGTGCCGCTCGCTTCGAGTGGCTTGCCAGCAGCCATGGCGTTCCTGGCGACGCAAGCCGTGGCCAAGCCAGTCAAAGCCGCAGCCTGACGAAACAGCGCGGATAGAGAAATCTCAAGGCCGAAGTAGCGCCCGTGTTATAGAGCCCGCACAACGCCGCGCACGTACGCGGCGGTGCAAAAGCAATTCTCATCGTGCAAGCAGTCATCGCGCGTGAGGTGCTTGACCCGGTGAGCCAGCTTGGCCCACTGGGGAAATCAGGTAACGGAGACAAACGATGAAACGGTATCGTATTACCAGCGCGACCAGTATCGTGCTGGTCATGCTGTGCGTCATGTATTTCATTACCTATCTGGATCGTGTCAACGTTAGTACGGCTGCGGCGGGCTTTGGCAAGGAGTTTCATCTCTCGCATACGCAAGTGGGGCTGGTTTTCTCGGCATTCGCTTATCCGTATCTTTTATTTCAGATCATCGGTGGATGGATAAGCGACCGTTTCGGCGCTAAGCGCACACTGATTTTTTGCGGGGCGCTCTGGGCGCTAGCGACCCTGTTGACGGGTTTTGCCGGCGGACTCATGTCCTTGCTCGCTGCGCGCCTGCTGCTCGGGTTCGGTGAAGGAGCCACCTTTCCGGCATCCACGGCGGCCATGTCGCGTTGGGTCGCCAAGGAGCGGCGCGGCTTCGCCCAGGGCATCACGCATGCCGCGAGCCGCATTGGGAACGCTGTCGCGCCGAGCGCCATCGTGCTCGTGATGGCCACCTACGGCTGGCGCCAATCGTTTTATATTTGCGGCGCGATCAGCCTCGTGTGGGTTGTCGTCTGGTGGCTGACGTTCACCGAACATCCTAAAGACCATCCACGTATCACCCCTGCCGAACTCGAGATTCTTCCTCCGCCTAAGCCGAAGCCGGCTGCCGTGCCGTTCAAGGCGCTGTTCAAGCGCATGTTGCCGGTGACGATCGTGTACTTCTGCTATGGATGGACGCTGTGGTTGTTTCTTAGCTGGATCCCGCAGTATTTCCTGCATAGCTATAGCCTCGACCTCACGAAGTCAGCCTTGTTTGCATCGGCCGTTTTCTTTGCCGGCGTGCTGGGCGATACGCTTGGCGGGATCGTGACCGATCGTATTTTCGAGCGCACCCGGAACTTGCGGCGGGCGCGTAGCTTGATGGTTTCTATCTGCATGCTCTTCACGCTTCTGGTGCTGATTCCGCTGCTCTTCACGCACGATATCTATGTTTCGCTAGCGTGTCTTGCAGGAGGCTTCTTTTTCTCCGAGATGACAATCGGACCGATGTGGGCGATCCCGATGGACATCGCGCCCGAATATTCAGGTACTGCAAGCGGCATGATGAATACGGGTTCCGCGCTTGCTGCGATCATTTCGCCCGTGCTGTCGGGCTACGTAATCGACCGCTTCGGTAGTTGGGAGCTCCCGTTCGCCGGCAGCATGCTGCTGATGGCGATTGGGGTCGTGCTGGCTTTCCGGATGCAGCCCGATAGCAAGTTCGGCATTGTGCCGACACCGAACGCACAGCCCGCACCGCATCTCGGCGTCTGATTCGTCGCATCCTGATTGACCATGACCGATCAACCTTTCTTCGGCCAGCATCTTGCCAGGGCGCGTGCGGCGAAATAGAAGACGAGGCTTGCGTCCACCTCGACTCGTTCTAGTTCTTAGGAGGCGGCGTCCCATGACCCATCCTGCAGCGGGCTTGCTCGTCAAGCCGATTCATCTCGTGCCCTCAGCCAGCCAGCTTGCCACTCCGCTCGCACGGCGCCTGCGCGAAGCCATGCGGGGCGACGTACTCTTCGACGCGGCGAGTCGCGGCCGCTATTCGACTGACGCCTCCATTTACCAGATCACGCCGGTCGGCGTCGTCGTGCCGCGCGATCAGGACGATCTTCGCATCGCACTCGAGGTCGCGCGCAGCGAGAACGCGCCGCTTCTGGCGCGCGGCGCAGGTACGAGCCAGTGCGGCCAGACGGTAGCGCAGGCGCTGGTCATCGATACGTCTAAGTGGCTGAACAACATTGTCGAGTTCGATGCGCACGCGCGCACGGTGACAGTCGAGCCAGGCGTCGTGCTGGATCACTTGAACGCATGGCTCAAGCCGCACGGATTGTGGTTCCCTGTCGATGTATCGACGGCCGCCCAGTGCACCATTGGCGGAATGGCGGGTAACAATTCCTGTGGTTCGCGTTCCATCGAATACGGCAACATGGTCCATAACGTCGCGGCCATCGACGCCGTGCTTGCCGATGGCAACGAGGGACGATTTACTTCGGTATCCGAAGTTCAAGGTAACAAGCGCGTCAGGCACATCATGGAAGGTGTCCAGCGGATCGCGATGCGTGAGCGTAGCGAAATCGCCGAACGCATGCCGAAGGTGTTGCGTCGCGTGGCTGGCTATAACATCGATTTGTTCGACTGCCAGAATCCGCGATCCTACACCGACGACGGCACGGCAAACCTTGCTCATTTGCTGGTGGGTTCCGAGGGGACGCTGGCATTTAGCCGGCAGTTGACGTTGAAACTCTCGCCGCTGCCGCGGCACAAGACGCTGGGCGTGGTCAACTTCCCGACGTTCTACCAGGCGATGGACCTGACGCAACATATCGTGAAGCTGGGCCCCGTGGCCGTGGAGCTCGTCGATCGAACCATGATCGATCTCGCCATCGGCAACCCCGCGTTCCGGCCGGTCATTGAGAAAGCACTGGTGGGCCGGCCCGAGGCCATTTTGCTGGTCGAGTTTGCGGGTGAGGAACACGCATCCCAGGTGGAAAAACTAGATCGCCTGACGCAACTCATGGGCGATCTCGGCTTGCCGGAGTCGGTCGTGAGAATGCCCGATGCAGGCGAGCAGAAAGCACTCTGGGAAGTGCGCAAGGCTGGCCTGAACATCATGATGAGCATGAAGGGGGATGGCAAGCCGGTGTCGTTCATCGAGGACTGCGCGGTGCCGCTCGAACATCTTGCGGACTATACGAGTCGACTGACCGAGGTCTTCCATGAGCACGGTACCGAGGGTACGTGGTATGCCCACGCAAGCGTCGGTACGCTTCACGTTCGACCCATTCTCGACATGCGACGCGACGGCGCTGCAAAAATGCGTGCGATCGCTGCGAAGGCCTCTGAGCTCGTGCGTGAATACAAGGGCGCTTATTCGGGCGAGCACGGCGATGGCTTGTGCCGCGGCGAGTGGGTCGCGTGGCAATACGGACCGCGCATCAATGAGGCGTTTAGTGAGATCAAGCAACTTTTCGATCCCGACAATCGCTTTAATCCGGACAAGATCGTGCGTCCTCCGAAAATGGATGACGCCCGCAACTTTCGCTTCGCGCCGGGCTACCGCGAAAAGCCGCTTGCGACGACGCTTGACTGGTCGGCATGGAACGTGGAACGCGACCCGCTCACCGGTCAGGAAACACCCGCCGGAACGGGTAACGACCTGAGCGGCGGCTTGGCTAAAGCCGTCGAGATGTGCAACAACAACGGTCACTGCCGCAAGTTCGACGCGGGCACGATGTGCCCGAGCTATCGCGTGACGAAGGACGAGCAGCACGTCACGCGCGGGCGGGCCAACACGCTGCGCCTGGCGGTCTCCGGGCAATTGGGCAATGACGGGCTCGCGAGCCTCGAAGTGAAGGAAACGCTCGACCTCTGCGTATCGTGCAAGGGATGCAAACGCGATTGCCCGACGGGCGTCGACATGGCGAAGTTCAAGATTGAAGCTCGCGCTGCCTGGGCCAAGACACACGGCGTGCGCGTGCGCGACAAGCTGATTGCATTCATGCCGCGCTACGCGCCTTACGCCCGCCACGCGAGCGGCATGATGGCGTTCGTCGAACGGTTGCCGGTCCTGTCGAAGCTTGTTAAGGGCAGGCTAGGTATTGCGCATGGGCGTTCTCTGCCGCGCTTCGAAAAATCCTTCCTCTCCGGCGCGAGGTCGAATCCGGCCGACGCAGCCGTGAAGGAGGTGATGCTCTTTGTCGATACGTTCAATAACAACATGGAGCCCGCGAACGCCCGCGCGGCGCAGCAGGTGCTCGAGGCGGCCGGCTACAAGGTCCACTTCAACAACCGCGAAGGCGAGCGGCCCGTGTGCTGCGGACGTACCTTCCTTGCGGCGGGGCTGGTCGACGAAGCGAAACTCGAAGCCAGGCGCTTGCTCGATACCTTCATGCCATACGTTGAACGGGGCGTGGCGATCGTCGGGCTGGAGCCGTCGTGCCTGCTGACGCTGCGTGACGAGTTCCTGCAATATGGATATGGCGAGGAAGCCGTCAAACTGTCGAAGCTCGCATTTCTCTTTGAGGAATTCCTCGTGCGCGAGACATTGGCCGGGCGTATGGACCTGAAGCTGCAACCGCTCGAAGCGTCGCGCGTATGGGTACACGGGCATTGCCATCAGAAAGCGTTCGATGCGTTCTGGCCCGTGCAAGCCGTGCTTGAATGGATCCCGGGGCTTGATGTCAAGGTAATCGAATCGTCGTGCTGCGGCATGGCCGGCAGCTTCGGCTATGAGGCGGAACATTTTGAAGCGTCCAATGCGATGGCCGAGTTGTCGTTGCTGCCAGCAGTACGCAAGGCGGCCGTTCGCGAACTCGTGGTCGCCGATGGCACCAGTTGCCGTCACCAGATCCACGATGGTGCTCAGGTCGATGCGCTTCACGTCGCACGTGTATTGGCAATGGCAATCGCGCCATGAATCCTGGAAGTCTGGCTTGGGGAGCCTAAAGTCGGAGCATGAGTTTCGGGTGCTGCTCGCGGAGAGTGTGGGGCTAGGGAGGGGTGTCGCGGCGAGTGTGGGGCTAGCATTGAGTCCTTCTCCATATTCTCGTATCACCACGGGATTGCACGCGCTCCTCCATCGTGCTTCAGCTTCATATGACCCAAACCGTTAGAGCCGAAGCCAAGCAGTAGGCTACAGGCGGCCGTATTGAGTTGTGGGGCCGTTGAGGCGAAGCGTGTGCGCGCCGTGGGTGCTTGAGATGGGTGTTCACCCGTGCGTTGATCAGTGGGGGCAGTACTACGTTCGTGCCAAAAACCTGAAATGAGCAACGACGACACTTAGGTTTTGGCGGTTTAAAACGCGTTTCTTTGCGCAGGGATTCGTGATGTTCACTTTAACGCCTACGCGAGTTATGACTTCTCGAAAAAATGGGTCGCTTCGATTGATGTGACCGCGGGTAGGTTGCAGCACGACGCGGCGCGTAGTCCGATTACCGAGCGCACGACTGAATTAAACGCGGTGGCCGCGCTTAATTATCGGTTGAGGGTAGTTTGAGGGAGGGGTGGCGGCGAGCAGAACGGCTCCAACCAAAACCCCTCCAACCAAAACGGGTCAAGCACGATCCGGTGCGACCTCACCTGCCCGGGCGTGCCTCGATTTCAATGGCGGCCGCGAGGATGACCGCGCACGCATTCGAGGTCCGGCTTTTTCCTTGCCGCGGACGGTAAACACGGTCGCCGCGGTTAACTGGCTGGCCGCTCATTGCGCACAAGCCGGCGCAGGTCGCAACCCCCCCGTATCCAAAGCTGTTCGCCATAATGGCACCGCCCGGCAGTGGGCCAAAGGATCGACGCGGTACTCTCTGTGGGACGCTCCAGCACCCGGACGAACGTTTGCACTGATTCGTCGCCGCCGCTGCTACTGCAGTGCGAAATGGCAGGGCGCGCGGTGGTTCCCATTGGCAGCAGAGCTTGAGCGATACGCATCCAGCGCGAGCCGTCGCTTTTATCGGGCGCCGTAGGCCTCCTCACGATCAAGCTCGTCGTGCCCGCCGTCGACTAATGTCGACGACGTTCTTCGCGTTCCCGTCTTCGCAGTCCGTTTGCTCACTCACTAACGCTGTCTTCGCCTGGGCCGACATAGCATCCAGAAGACGCTGAGCCTCAACCTGGGCCGTGCTCAACGCCATGCCCCGGATCGCGTCGCCTCCCGGCGAAAATGCCCAGTCAAGTGCTGCCCGTGCATCGTCCAGATCTTCGCGTAACTCGCTTAACGTAGCGGCACAAGGGTTATGTTTTACCGCCAATCGGGTCTGTGGAAGACGCGTTGTCAGGAATGCGATGAGCCGGGCTGTCACAGCGGCTTCCTCGTCTTCCTCACGTAGCTTGTCCAGCGCATAGAAGCGGGTCGACTCGGGTAATCGGTACTGCGTGCTGGCGGCGTCGATGTCGATCAGGATCAGTGACTTGCTAACCAGATCGCTGATGCTGGCGACCACATATGTTCTACTGATTGATTCGTCAGCGACGACCGCGCACGCGCGTTCGAGCGTGAAGCGCCCGCTGAACCGGCCCAGTCGCCGAAACACTGCGCGAGAGGGCGCATCAAGCAATGCGTAGCTCCAGTCGAACGTCGCACGCAGAGTCTGGTGACGCGGTAGTGCAGTCCTATGGCCGCCCGTAAGCATGCGAAGACGGTCGTCAAGGTGACAAAGCAGCGTTTCAATGCCAAGGGTCGCGGCGCGCGCGGCGGCCAGTTCGATTGCAAGCGGAATGCCATCAAGCCGGCGGCAAATCTCGCCGACCAGCGACACACTGCGTGCGTCGTCGCCAAGCCTCGGCTCGATTGCGCGGGCACGTGCAAAGAACAGACACACGGAAGAATGCATCAACACATCATGGCATGGTGGGTCCACGGGTGGCACGTCCAGGGGATCGACCCCGTAAAGACACTCGTCGGGAATGCGTAATGGTTCACGGCTCGTGGCCAATATACGCAGACGAGGATTTCGCCGGATCAACGCATAGATCACGCTTGCCGTGACGTCGAGCACATGCTCGGCATTGTCCATCACGACCAGGATCTGCTGACTCGCTACGGCGTCGGCAATCCGTGCGGGATTGATGGCGCCACCGGTGACGTTCAACTTCAGGGCCTCGGCTATGGCGGCCAGAACGGCGTCGTCGTCTGTCAGCGGGGCAAGTTCAACCCACCTCACGCCGTCCACAAAGCGATCCGCAGCACCGCGCGCGACCGCCTTGGCGAGGCTCGTCTTGCCAATTCCGCCAGCGCCGACAAGCGTAACGACTGCCGCGCCGCCTAGCGCGCGAGCCACCTCTTCGATTGCACCTGCACGGCCATAGAGTTCAAACGTATGTGCCGGCGGATAGTTCGTGCTCAGCGCGGCGTCTATCGCCTTGGTGGTCTCGGGCGCCGAGTTGCCTTCTTGCGGCTCGTCACGGGGACCGACGAACCGATAGCCCCGGCCCGGTGCGGTCAATATAAGGTCGCGATCGGCGCCAAGCGCCTTGCGCAATGCAGAAAGATGGACTTGCAGATTGTTCTCTTCAACGATGGTGTCAGGCCAGACCTGCCGAATCAATTGATCCTTAGTGACCACGCAACCGCGAGCGGCAACGAGGATCTCCAGTATGTCAAAAGCGCGAGATCCCAAGCGCAACACCTCCGCGCCCGAGCGAAGCACGCGTCTCTGAAGATCTAATTCAAATCGACCAATTCGGATCATTTAGCGATTACTTAACTTAACGATGAGATAAAGATATCGGTCCTCGTTCCCG
Source organism: Caballeronia sp. (assembly GCF_049581465.1). Lineage (GTDB taxonomy): Bacteria > Pseudomonadota > Gammaproteobacteria > Burkholderiales > Burkholderiaceae > Caballeronia. Next base: position 8,616 of record NZ_JBAUSA010000103.1, read on the forward strand.
TGGTTCTCTCAGATGAATTTTTATGGTTTGCGCCCTTGGCTAACACTTGACCTTGACTTGCTATCAATGTCGTGCAGTCCATGTTGCTGCATAACATTCATTTAATTTGAATTTGAACCATCAGCTTTATGAAACGAGCATAGATTTATACCACCCACCACGTCTAAGGTATTAGTAAAAATTCAGGCAGAATTCAGGATTTTTAAGGGTGCTTTTCCTTAATATGAAATGTCGTGCTGTCTGGTCGTCGAGAAGATTCGCCGCATCCGCAGGCGTTCTTCCTGCAGAAAACAAATGTGTTGAGCGGTGTACATTACGCAATCGCAGTTGTTTCCAACCGGTTGTACGTGAGCGCAATGTTTCACGTATTGGGGCTGAGACGCATCGCAGATCTCAAGAACGCTTCGAAATAGGCAGCGCCAATGCGGCGAGGCACGCCTTGCGGTCCTACGGCGTTTCGAACGTCTGGGCAGCTCGAACGAAAATCAGTTAGCATAGCTGATATTCAGGAAACGCTCATAGCGCTGAACCCGCGGCGTGCCTTCATATGCGTGCGAAGGGGAAGCGTCGAGCATTAATAGCTATTCAGAAGGCTTAAGATCGGGCCACGGACGTAGGTTGTTGTCGCGGGTATCGTATTCTTCTCACCAACCAGGAGTTCACTCAATGAGCACCATCACGGCAAAAGACGGTACGCAAATCTATTATAAAGATTGGGGTAGCGGGAAGCCGGTCGTTTTCTCCCACGGTTGGCCGCTTGACGCCGATGCGTGGGACGCACAGATGGTCTTTCTGGTCCAGAAGGGTTATCGCGTGATTGCTCACGATCGGCGGGGCCATGGCCGCTCGGGACAATCCGGGGGTGGCAACGACATGGATACCTACGCGGACGACCTTGCTGCAGTCATCGACGCGCTCGATCTCAAGGGTGCAACGCTCGTCGGTCACTCCACCGGCGGCGGGGAAATCTCGCACTACGTCGGACGACATGGAACAAAACGTGTCGCGAAGATGGTCCTTATTGGTGCGGTGCCGCCCCTTATGTTGAAAACCGACGCGAATCCGACTGGCCTGCCGCTCTCGGTTTTCGACGGCATTCGAACCGGCACGGCGAGCAATCGTTCGATATTCTTTAAGGCTCTCGCGCTGCCGTTCTACGGTTATAACCGGCCCAATGCGAAGGTTGAGCAAGGGGTAATTGACGAATTCTGGCGTGAGGGCATGTTGGGTTCGGTGCTCGGGCAATACGAGTGCGTCAAGCAGTTCTCGGAGGTCGACTATACGTCCGATCTTGAGAAGATCGATGTGCCAACGCTGATTCTACATGGCGATGACGATCAAATCGTGCCGTTGGATAACTCT
>NZ_JBAUSA010000104.1:0-4811 GCF_049581465.1 Caballeronia sp.
GCGCGGGATTACGCTGCACGTGGAATCGACGCTGGTCGAAGAGCAGATCGCCGGCGACCAGGAGCGCCTGACGCAGGCGCTCTGGCTGATGCTCGCGTTTGCCACCGAGGCGAGTGCGGCGGGATCGACCGTGGTGCTGAACGGCCGCATGGACGGCAGCACGTTCGACGCGGCCGTGACGTTCAAGGTATCGCTGCAAAATCTCTCCGATGCCACGCTCCCGCACGTGCTCGAAGCGTTCGCCCGGGCGCAGGCCGTGCAGCCGCGCGAAGCAGCGCGCATCGCGTGGGTGCTTTCCCTTTGCAAGCGCGTGGCCGAAGCGCACGGCGGCGCGTTCGAGCATGATGATTTCATCGACGACGCCTCTGTGGCGCTCAAGTTTCGCGTACCGGCAAGCGCTCCCTGATTTAACTTTTCAGCCACTGCGCGCCTCTATACTGGTGGTTTGACTTTGCGGAGCGCGTTGCTTTGAATCAGGTTGTCGCATTAATAGGGGCCTTGCTGCTCGTCGCGTTGAACGGGTTTTTCGTCGCGGCGGAGTTCGGGCTGGTCAAGCTGCGTGCCACGCGGGTCCAGGCAATCGCCCGGACAAATGGCATGCCCGGGCGGCTACTCGCAAAGGTGCACGGCCAGCTCGACGCGTACTTGTCCGCTTGCCAGCTAGGCATCACGCTCGCGTCGCTGGGTCTTGGCTGGCTTGGCGAGCCGGCATTCGCTACGTTGCTGCATCCACTTTTCGTGCTCCTGGGGGTGCAGTCCGAGAAGCTGGTCGACGGCATCTCGCTGTTTTTTGCGTTTTCCGCCATATCGTTTTTGCACATCGTGGTGGGCGAACTGGCGCCAAAGTCGTGGGCCATTCGCCGCGCCGAACAGGTTGGGCTTTGGGCCGCCATTCCCCTCTACGGCTTCTACTGGGCAATGTACCCGTTCATCTGGGTGCTGAATTCGAGTGCGAATTGCCTTCTGCGACTCTTCGGGCTGGCGTCGGATCATGGCGGCGACGCGCACTACACCACCGACGAACTCAAGCTCATCCTGCGCGGCCGACGCCTGTCGGGCGCGAACAAGGCTGCGAACAATTCCGCGACCCCCGAGGATGCCTACAACGCCGACGAGTGGAACACGATCGCGCATTCGCTCGATTTCAGCCGCATGACCGTGTCCGACCTGATGCGCCCGATTCACGAGATGATCGGCTTGCGCAACGATCTGCCGATGCGCGAGAACATGCAGATCGTGGCGCGTCACCGCTTTAGCCGCTACCCGCTTTTCTCCGATGCGTCGGGCGAGCACGTGCTCGGCATGATTCACCTGAAGGACTTGCTGCTCGCTCGCGACGGCGCGGGGCGCGGCCTGATGCAAGGCTTATCGCGCCAGGATGTAAAGCAGGACGCGTTGGCGAAGCACGTGCGGCCGGTGCAATACGTGGCGGGCAATCTGTCGGCGCTGGAATTGTTCCGCCGTTTTCGCAAGGGCGCGCCGCACTTCGCGCTGGTTGGGCACAAGGGGCAAAAGCCGATTGGTTTCCTGACGCTCGACAACCTGCTCGGCGCGCTCGTCGGCCAGATTCACGACGAGTTTCGTCAAGGCGATGCCGACTGGTCGCGCATGGACGACGGCACGCTGATGGGTAAGGGCAGTTTGCCCGTGGTGTCGCTGGAACGGGCGCTAGGGATCGATATTGACGAAGGTCAGGCGGAATCCGTCGGCGGACTGGTCATTCACGCGCTGGCCGATTTGCCGAGCGAAGGGCAGCGCGTGGTCTTCGATCGCTTCGATATCGTGGTGAAGAAGATGAACGGGCCGCGCATCGTACTCGTGCGCGTGTATCCGCATGAAGACGCCGTGCAGGAAACCGATTGACCGGTTTGCCTGCATGGCCCCGATCAAACCTTCGGCACGCCTTCTTCCATCAACAGCGCAACCGGCATGAATGCCAGCGCGTCGCGCATGAAAAGCCGCTCGCCGTCGGCTTGCGGCGCGTTCGGACTCAGCCAGTCGAACAACGCGCGCGACGCCAGCGCCTCGGGCAACAGGACGGCCGTATCGCCCCATTGACGCGCATCGACTAGCGGCAGGTCCGTGTCGGTGAGAAGGGGCGTTGCCAGGCGCGTTGCAATCACGACGGCATAAGCGCTTCCGCTATGCCGCGCAAACGCGATCACGCTATCGGCATGTGCGCCTTCCACTTTCAGCGGGATATACGCGCCTTGCCCGAATAGCTCAGGCGCGTGCGCGCGCAGTGCCAGGGCGCGCCGCACGATACCCAGCTTCACGCGCCCGTCGCGCCAGTTCTTCAACTGCTCCGACGGCGCGCCCGCCGCTTCACCCGCGCTTAGCCATTCGCGCCGCTGCTCGAAGTCGACAGGGCGCCGGTTATCGGGATCGACGAGGCTGAAATCCCACAACTCAGTGCCTTGATACAAGTCAGGCACGCCCGGCGATGTCAGGCGCAAAAGCGTCTGCTGGAAACTGTTGATCGCGCCGGTCCTCGCCACGCGCTCGACGAACGCGGGCAGTGCGCCGAGGAACCCGTCACGCCGCTGGGGCGCGAGGATATCGAAGAGAAAATCACGGCATGCGTTCTCGTAGGCTTCGTCGGGCGCGAACCAGCTTGTGCGCAACTTGGCTTCGCGCAATGCCTTTAATTGCCACGCGCTGACGCGTTCGGCCAGTTCCTTGACACCGGCTGCGTCGTCAGGAGACAGCGTCGGCGGCCAGCAACCGACCAGCGTCTGATACAACATCGACTCGGCTGCCGCACCGGGTGCCCAGTTGTTTTCATCGCCATTGAACGCGCGCCGATGCGGCGCATTGAGCGTCGACCAGTTCTTTAACGTGGCGCTCCAGTCGCCGGCAATTTCGCTTAATCCCGCGATGCGCGCGCGCACGTCTTCGCCGCGTTTGTGGTCATGCGTGGCGGTGGTGAGCATCGCGTTAGGAAAGCGCTTGGCGCGCGTGCTATTTCCTTCGTGAAACGCCGCCACCGACAAAGCAAATTCACCCGGGTCAGCGCCGACTTCGTTGCGTGAGATGAGCCGACCGTATCGATAGCATGCCGTATCTTCGATTGCCTTGGCCGCAACCGGCGACGTGAGCTGGGAAAACAGGGTCTGCGCATTTCTCCGATGTGAACCGCTCGAATTGGAGCCAGCGGGATTCAATTGCACGTTTTGCATCGCCGTCGCAGACGCGGATGCAGACGTGGATGCAGACAGCCGATTCCGCCCGCGTTCCCGTTCTCGCGGATTTTCGTAGGTTTCCTCATCAATCTTGCCGCCTAGCCATTGCGCGACCTGGTCGAGGATCACTAAATCGGCGGGCGATAACACGGCTTTCGCGTTTTCGTAAGCCTGCGAGAAAAATCGCTCATCCTCTTCGGTGCGCTCGCCGCCAAGCGGATAGATGCGATACACCGGAAACTGCACCACGAGTTCGGCCACCACGCGGCGCAGCGACGAAAATGTGAAGTCGCGGGTGAGCGGGGTATCGCGGGCGATCTTGTGCAGTGCGCGCGCGACGCGATCGAGTTCCGCCGACACGTTCTCCGATAAAATCTTGCGTCGCGCGGCGTCGGCTTCGACAGCAAACTCGGCCGGTCTCCCCGACAACTGCGCCCAGCTTTCTGCCAAGGGTCCAGCGCCGCGCGGATCGTGCAGCAAGGCGCCAACGTCGTTCATGAATTCGTAGCCGGTGGTCCCGTCGATCGGCCAGTCCTCGCGCACGGACTCGCCGCGCGCCAGAATCTTTTCGACAACTAAGTAAGTGCGGGGACTCTGCAACTCTTGCGGCCGATGCACCGACAATTCTTCCAGCCGCGCGCGCAGCCGCTGGCAATATTCGCGCGGCTCGGCAAGGCCATCGACGTGATCGATCCGCACGCCGTCGATCAGCCCTTGCGTGAACAACCTGAAAATCAGCGCGTGCGATGCCTCGAACACTTCCGGCCGCTCGACGCGCATGCCGCCGAGCGTGCTGACATCGAAGAAGCGACGCCAGTTGACTTCATCAGCGGCCGTGCGCCACCAAGCGAGCCGGTAATGCTGCCGCTCCAACAGTCGATGCAACCGGTCGCGGCCGATGGGGTTATCGGCGCAATGAGCGTTCAGCACGGCGGCAATGGATTTTTCCCCGCTGCCCGATGCCGCAAATTCCTTCAACGCCCCGCGTGCTTCGTCGGCGCGCGGATGGTCCTCGGGTTGCGTGACGAGACCCGCGAAGCGCTGCGCCAGATCGGGCGCACTCTCACGCAGAAGGGATGCGTAGTCGACCGGGCAGATGGGAAACGTGTGCGTGTAGTACTCGACCTTGAAGCGGCCTTCATCGGCGGCGAACGCGAGCTTGATCTTGCCGCTTTGCAGCTCTTCGCCGTAAGCCGCGCCCAAGAACGGCGCGAGCACTTTGCCGCGCAACGCGGGATCGGGCGAGTGCCAGTCGACATCGAAGTAACGCGCGTGCGCCGCATGCCGGCCCCACTCCAGGATGTCCATCCACCAGCCGTTTTCCGACCCGCCCACGCCCATATGATTGGGCACCACGTCCACGATCACGCCCATCTCGTGCGCGCGCAAGGCCGCAACCAGGCGCTGCAAGCCTTCCTCTCCACCCAGTTCCGGATTGACACGGGTGTAGTCCACAGTGTCGTAGCCGTGCGTGGAGCCACGGGTGGCCGTCGTGATTGGCGATAAATACGCGTGGCTGATCCCGAGTGCCGCCATGTAGTCGACCTGGCGCGCGGCGTCGTCGAACGTGAAGTCGCGGTGAAGCTGGAGGCGCAACGTGGAACGTGGAACGGTCATGGCGTATTAGTC
>NZ_JBAUSA010000105.1:0-5908 GCF_049581465.1 Caballeronia sp.
GTGGTGGCGAGCATGCTGGTGGTGCCATGCTTTGCGTGCTCGCGCGCAACCGTGCTGGCCGCGTCGCCGCCTTCCATAATGTCAGCACCGCCGCCACCATGCACGTGACAATCGATGAAACCCGGCAGGATGTAGGACGCGTCGTTTGTCGACGGGTCCACGCGCTCTCCCTGGAGGGCCGTCACCCGGCCGTTCTCGAACTCGACCGACCCATGAATCCAGCCGTCGGTCGTCAGGATGTTTCCTTTCAGCATGAATGTCTCTCGTGATACGTACTGCATGGCGAGGCACGAGACGTCAGTCGCGTCCGCTGCGAACGGACCGGTCATCACCTATGGGCGACACGCTGCGACAACCGCCTTTTGCCTCTGGAATTGTCTCTGTCTCTTCACGCCTGTTTCGGCGCTTTCGTGGTCGACTACCGACACTAACCGAGTCTCGCGAATTTCGCGGCACAACACGCAATTTTCACGATGAGTCGCTGAAATCGATAACTTGCGACCGTTTTTTACAATCAACCCAGTGCGTGAATCGCAGCGAAAAACGATACACAGGTCCTAGCGTTGGTGAGCCCATTATATAACCAAAATAATACCAGTCAATTTGATCAATATTCTGAACGATCATATACAAATTCGTTATAAATCAATCGCTTATACGAAAAATGACATACTCCCGGATTCCATTTCATATCGGTAATTACCCTGTCACGCAGCCCACTTCCCCCATTGCCATCTCCACACTATAGACGCGGATCCTTCCTCGCAAGTGGAGTGCGCCACGCGCATATGCACGCGCATGCTTTTTGTAGGCACAATGCGCTAATTGATTCGTTTTGTTAAACGTCATACGACAAAAAAGAGAGAGGGCGAGGCAAGTATGAACACGAATATGCACGACGAGCCGGCGGAGCGCGCGCACGCGCGTCTTATGGCATTTATGAGTCAACTCTGCGTCGCGACATCGAGCGAAGCGGCGCAGATTAGATTGCGAAGTCCGAAGGTGGAAGATTTCAGCTGGATCGTGAAGTGTGCCGGGCACCCGCCCAACGGCGATCCTTATATCCGTCGCGAGCGCGAAGCGCGTGCGGCCAACAAGGTGGTGGACTATCTGCTCGCGCCAGAGCCGTTTCGGAACTCATGCTGGATCGCTGAACTGGATGGCGCGTACGTCGGCGCAATCATGTTGCTGGGCGTGTCCGCGACAACTGCCGAGATCGATGCATTTTTCGTGGAACCGAGCACGCGGCGGCTGGATGTTGCCGACTGCCTGATTAAGACATGCGTGGAATTTGCTATCGATTCGGGCTATGAACGTGTGCTGTCTGCACCGGACCCGCTCTTTGACCTCGACGCCGAGACCTTCAAGCGATTCGGGTTCGTTAGCAGTGACGGTCAGCGCAGTTGGGCGAAGCAGGTGTGACGGGCTCTGGTCCGGGCGCGATTTGGGGCGGTCGGACCAGGTTTGAGGTGGTTCCGCTTGCGGTGAGCGTGGGGCGAGGGAGTCCTTCTGCTAGCCGCAGCGGTCACCCCTCTTCATCTCAATCCAGCAGCAACTTCAAGTCATGCACCCACGGGTCGACGCCTTGGCCGTCGCGTGCGAACAGTCTCAGCTTGCCTTGCGGATCGAAGACATAACTCGCGGCCGTGTGATCCATCGTGTAGTCGCCAGGCGCCTTGCCCGGCACCTGCGCGTAGTACACGCGAAAATCCTTCGTGATCTTGACGAGTTGCGTGGTGTCGGCGGGCCGCAACGCGACGAACGACGGGCTGAACGCCGAAACGTATTCAGTCAGTATGGGCGGGGTATCTCGCGCGGGATCGACGGTGACCATCAGCACCTGGACCCGCTTGGCGTCATCGCCAAGCTTCTGCATGGTCTGCGCAAGCTCGGCGAGCGTGGTTGGACACACGTCGGGACAATGGGTGTAGCCGAAAAACAGCACCACCGCCTTGCCCTTGAAGTCGCCGAGCGTGCGGACCTTGCCACTGCTGTCGGGCAGCGAAAAATCACTGCCGAACTGCGTGTTGCCGGTAATGTCGAGATTCGTGAATGCCGGCTTGCTGTCGCATCCCGCGAGCAATACGGCGGCGAGCGCAAAGCACCCGGAGAGAAAGATCCTGCGAGCCGAAAACGTCATGCGCCAATCACCGTGCGTACGTAATGATCTACCAGCAGCGCGGCAAACAGCAGCGACAAATAGAGGATGGAAAAGCGAAACGTCTTGCGCGCGAGCTCATCCGAGTAGTCCCGATAAATCTTCCACGCATAAGCCAGGAATGCGCCGCCGAGGAGCACCGCGGACAGTAGATACAGCACGCCGCTCATGCCGGAGATAAACGGCATCATGCTCACGACAAAAAGGATCACGGTGTACAGCAAGATATGCAGGCGGGTGTACTGCTCGCCGTGGGTGTTGGGCAGCATCGGCAGGCCGGCGTTCTCATAATCCTTGCGCCGATACAGCGCGAGCGCCCAAAAGTGCGGCGGCGTCCACACGAAGATGATGAGCACCAGGATCCACGCGTCGCCCGGCACATGGCCCGTTACCGCGGCCCAGCCGAGCGCCGGAGGCATGGCGCCGGACGCGCCACCAATCACGATGTTCTGTGGCGTGGCGGGCTTCAGCAAGCACGTGTAAATCACCGCATAACCCACGAACGTGGCGATCGTGAGCCACATGGTCAGCGCGTTCGTGAACGTATAAAGCGTCCACATGCCCGCACCGCCGAGTACGCTCGAGAAAAGCAGGATCTGGCGGGTCGTGATCTCGCCACGCGCGGACGGACGCCACGCCGTGCGGCGCATCATTGAATCGATCTTTTGCTCCATCAGGCAATTGATGGCGAACGCTGCGCCAGCGAGCAGCCAGATGCCCACTGTGCCGCCAATCAATACGGTCCACGGCACCATGCCCGGGGTCGACAGGAACATGCCGATCACTGCGCAAAACACCGCGAGTTGCGTGACGCGCGGCTTGGTCAACGCAATGTATTGCGAAAGTCGGCTACCGGAGGGGGAAATCAGTGTCGTGCTGTCCATAGAAACTCAAGGAACATGGCGCGGGAATGAAGCGGAAACGACGTCGCGCGGAGCCGATGTATCGAGCTCGATGGCGCGGCCGGGACGGCTGGAAGAGATTCGAAAGTTTATCATAACGAGCAGCAACAGCAGGATCGCGGCGCCGCCGTTGTGAGCCACGGCAATAGGTAGCGGCCACTGCAAAAGGATGTTCGACAGCCCCGTCAGGAACTGCACGACGATCAAAAGCAAAACGCCGTTCGCGGGCGTTCTCAGTGAGTCGAAACGTCGCAGTCGGGCTGCCAGCCACAGCATGTACAACACGACGACCACGGCAAAGGTCCTGTGGGTCCAGTGGATCGCGACGAGCGCGTCCTGCGAGATGACCTCGCCATCACCGGTCATCCCGAGTGCGCGCCAGAGGTGAAAGCCGTGCTCGAAGTTCATCGGCGGAATCCATGCGCCATTGCACAGAGGAAAGTCCGTGCATGCCAGCACCGCGTAGTTGGTGCTCACCCAGCCGCCCAGCGCGATCTGGATAATCAGGAGCACCAGGCCAAATAGCGCGGCGGGCATCCATCGCACGACAGCGGGCTCGACGATCGGCATCGGCGTCTGCCGTGCCGCCAGCCAGCCGAGCGAACCGAGTAGCGCGAGGCCGAGCAACAAGTGAATGGTCACGATCACGGGTTGCAGCTTCATCGTGACGGTCCATGCGCCGAACGCGCCCTGCACCACGATCAGCATCAGGATCCCCGTCGGCCACCACGGCGAGACATGCAACGGCCTGTGCCTGAGGCGCGCCGTCCAGGCAATCAGCATTTGCGCGATGATCAACACGCCGATCGCCATCGCAAAGTAGCGATGAATCATTTCGATCCACGCCTTGCCCATGCTGACGGGTCCTGTCGGCATGGCCTGATTGGCCGCCGCGATAGCCGCATGCGCAATAAATGGCGACGACGTTCCATAGCACCCCGGCCAGTCCGGGCAACCCAGGCCGGAATCGGTAAGCCGCGTAAAGCCTCCGAACATCACGAGGTCCAACGTCAGGAACGTGGTGAGCCAGACGAGCTTGCGGAATTTGTTGTCATCGGCTTTCACCCAGACGTACGAAAGCGGCAATAGTGCAATGCAGGTGCCAATCAATGCGAGTTGCAGAACGTAGAACATGCGCCTGATTCCTTAGCCGATCCGCGACCACTTCAGCAACTTCGCCAGATCGTCCTTGATTTTTTCGGGCTCCGGATCCTTCGGAAAACGCATCATCAGGTTACCGTTCGGATCGACGAGATAGATGTGATCCTCGACTCGCGAATCCTTGCCTGGCGGAAGCCACGCCGCGACCACTTTCGGATCGGCGATGACCATGCGCGTGTCGGGCTGCGGATACGCGGTCCGGATGACCGGCAATACGGGTTTGTCGTCGGTACGCAGCCAGACGTTCGTCACGCGCTCGCGCTCCGCCGATTGCAACGCCCGCACTTGCCGCATGTAGAACAGCCGCGTGACGCACTGCTTGTCGCAGTCGCTGCCGTTCACCGTGATCATCAGCCAATGGCCCCGCAACGCGGTGAGGGGCATCGGCTTGCCTTGTTCATCGGTGACGATGAGTTGCTCGGGAATCGGACGTTGGGGCTCGATCAGAGCGCCGTAACTGGTCGTTCCACCGGCCGGCTTGAAAACGTAGTACATGAGGTACGACGCGACCACCGGCGCCACGCAGATCGCCGCGAGCAGCAACAGCATCCAGCGGCCTTTGTGCCAGGAACCGGGCGTGACCGGCTGTTTCTCGCCGCGCGCCTTGCGGACGGCGGAGGACGACGGTCGGGGAGTTTGCATCGACAAAACTTGGCCTCTATTCGTTGAGCGCGTCGCGTGAATCACTTCCTCGCGCCGCGGTATTTCATGCGTTACTCGCTTGCTCTTTCTTCGCTGCACGGCGCGCGGCATACAGGCCAAATCCGAGCGCCGCGGCCGCCATGCCCCACCACTGAAGCATGTAACCGTAGTTCGTATCGACGCCCAGCGTGGGCGCAGGCCAGTCGCGCACGAGTCTGTCGCGGGTGTCGTTCTGTTGCTGGATCACGAACGGTTGCAGCGGCAAACCGGTTTCAGCGGCGTACGCGGCGACGTCGAGATTCTGGCGAATCTTTTCGTGCGCCGCCGAGCCGCCGTGACCCAATTCAAAAGCGAGCGATGCATTCGGCCGCGCGACCCCGTCAATTTCCACTTCGCCCGCCGGCGTGTCATACGGCGCGATACCCGTGCGATCCGACAGATTGCGCGGCAGCCAGCCGCGATTGACTAGCACCACCCCGCCGTCCGCGAGCTTGAGCGGCATCACGACGTAAAAACCCGGCTGATCCATATAGGGCCGGTTATCGAGATAAACGACCCACTCCGGCATGAACGTGCCGCGCGCCATCACGCGATGAAAATTGATGTCCTTCAACGCAATCGGCGTCGCACCGACGCGTTGGACGGGCGCCTGCTCGAACGCGACGATCTGCGCGTTCAGCGCCTCTTTCTGATGCGCCCGATCGCGTTGCCAAAAGCCAAGCCGCACGGTAATCGCCATCACGACAAGAATAATCAGCGCGGGCCAAAATCGAATCTTCATGCCGCGCGTCCATCGACAAAACCTTGAACCGCCACGCGCCGCATGGCACCTGGTGCGATAATTACGGCACTCACTTTCTTAGGCCAAATGGCTGGTTTCATGCACATATTCGTTGCCATAGCGTTCATTCTCATCATCGGCAGCCTGGGTTCCGCGCTGTACTTCATGATGACCGACAAGGGTAAAAGCAAACGCATGGTCTGGTCGCTCGCCATGCGCGTCGGGCTGTCGATCTCGCTATTCCTCTTCATCCTGTTCGCACAC
>NZ_JBAUSA010000106.1:0-4588 GCF_049581465.1 Caballeronia sp.
GCGACTGCAACTGCAACTGCGCCGGCAATCGAGCGCCCGGCTCTCGCGTTGAGCGCCCCGAAGAACGTATCGCATGTGGATTGCAATATCGCAAAGCCGGACTATCCCGATCCGTCGAAGCGGCGCGGCGAGAACGGCACGGCAATCGTCAGATTTGTGGTCGGCCTGACCGGGCGCATTGAGAACATTCAGTTGCAAAAGAGCAGCGGCTATCCGCGGCTAGACGACGCCGCGCTCGGCGCAATACATGCTAGTGAGTGTCAACCGTACACGGAGAACGGTGAAGCGATCCGCGCCGCGTACTCACAGCTGTTCGTCTTCGCACTGCCCGAATGAACTATAACCAAACCAAAGGAAACAGCCATGCACCACTACGGCCTCGCGAATGTCTGGGATCAAGGGGATATCGTCACACGGGGCATTTTGATCGTGCTCCTGATCATGTCAATCCTGTCGTGGACTGTCATCGTCGTCAAGCTATGGAACCTGGTGCGGATCAGGCGCATGACGAACCATGCCGAGGCGTCGTTCTGGCAATCGGATCATTTGGAAGACGGACTCAAGACGCTCGGCGGCAACGCGTCGTCTCATCGCGGCAATCCGTTTCTGGCGCTGGCCCTCGCCGGAAAGGAAGCTGCCACCCATCTCCCGCAAGCACAGCCGCATCTGCACGACCGCATCGACGCGTCGGACTGGATCACACACCGCCTGAAGGACACGATGGACGAGGCGGTTGCGCGCCTGCAAAGCGGGCTGGCGGTCCTCGCGTCGATCGGCGCCACTGCCCCCTTCGTCGGGCTCTTCGGGACCGTCTGGGGCATCTACCATGCGTTGATCGTCATTGGAGAGACCGGCCAGACATCGATCGATCATGTCGCCGGGCCCGTCGGCGAGTCGCTGATCATGACGGCCTTTGGTCTCTTCGTCGCCATTCCGGCCGTGCTCGGATACAACGGACTGACACGCGCCAATAAGACCATTGTGAGGAAACTGAATCGCTTCGCGCACGGCCTGCATGCTTACTTCGTGACCGGGTCACACGTGTCGTCCGGAACGCGCAATGACATGCGGGTCGTCACGCGCGACGAATCCGAAACGAATGAGGGAGTGCTCAAATGGCACTGAGTCGTATGTCTGACGACGACGAAGACGGGTTGATGAACGAGATCAACATGACACCGCTCGTCGATGTGATGCTGGTATTGCTGATTATCTTTCTCGTCACGATCCCGGCGATGCAACATGCGGTCAGGATCGATCTTCCGCGCGCGAGCAGCCAACCCGAAGAGGTCAAACCCGCGCACATCGACGTCGCGGTACAGGCGGACGGCACCATTCTGTGGGACGATCATCCGGTGAGCGATGACGGATTACGCGCAAGAATCGCCGAGGTTGCCCGGGCAAGGCCCCAACCGGAACTGCATCTGCGCGCCGACCGGAAAGTGCCTTACGAACGCGTCGCCGATGTAATGTCGGCCGCTCAGGCCGGTGGCCTGACGAAGATCGGCTTCGTCACCGACCCTCAACCGAAAAAACGAAAGTGACAGCCGTCGTTCTGCGAAACCCATTGGACATCGTCGGGCACTAACGTTTCGTGCCTACTCCCACTCGCGTTTTGCATTTCCTCCACGCGATCCCGTCGCGTCGACGTACCTGCGTCAATGAAACAACTTGGTCGCCTGGAGCAGGGTGTTGACCACGCCCCATGCAAGCGGCACCAGCACATAGATCCAGAACACGCCGAGCAGCAGCTTGTTGGTCGGCGCGGTGTCTGCGTTGTGGTTTGGATTCGTATGAGCGTTCATCGCGTTTTCCGGTTTATTGTTGTCCTGGGTTCAGTCTGCCGCGAGTGCGGATGCGCTCATCTGATGTTTCTCGTTCACGTGCTTCACAGCCAGGTTGCAGATAAAGCCAACCACCAGCAGCCCCGCCATGATGTGCAAGGTCGTGGTGTAGGCGTCCGCCTTCACCACGCCATGCGCCACTTCATACGCGCGAATGTAGTTCACCAGCACTGGACCCGCGATTCCCGCCGCAGCCCACGCGGTCAGCAGACGGCCGTGAATGCCGCCGACGAACTTCGTGCCGAACATATCGGCGAGATAGGCTGGGACGGTCGCGAAACCACCGCCATACATGGACAGGATTACGCAATACGAGAGCACGAAGAGCGCGACGTTGCCGCTTTGCGCGAACTGCGGCACCAGCAGATACAGCACCGCTCCGAGCGCGAAGAAGATGAAGTAGGTATTCTTGCGTCCGATCCAGTCCGACGCCGACGCCCACACGAAACGTCCCCCCATGTTGAAGAGCGACAGCAAGCCGACGAAACCGGCGGCTGCGGAAGCCGTAATCGATGCCTTGAAGCTCTCCTGGATCATCACCGACGCTTGTCCAAGCACGCCGATCCCGGCCGTCACGTTGAGGAACAGCACCAGCCAGATCAGATAGAACTGCGGCGTCTTCAACGCCTGGTCAATGTGCACATGATTGCGCGTGATCATCTTGTTGCCCTTGCTTGACGGCGGCGTCCATCCCGCCGGCGTCCAGTTTGGACGCGGGACGCGGATGACGAGCGCGCCGATCGACATGGAGATGAAATAGATGATGCCCAGCGTCACGAACGTCTCGGTCACGCCATTGCTGGCTGCGCTCTTGAAGTGGTTCATCAGTGCGACCGAGCCGGGGGCCGCGATCATCGCACCGCCGCCGAAGCCCATGATCGCCATGCCGGTCGCCATGCCGCGCCGGTCAGGAAACCAGCGGATCAGCGTGGACACCGGCGAGACATAACCGAGCCCGAGCCCGATTCCGCCAATCACGCCGTAGCCGAGATAGACCAGCACGATCTGATGCAGATGCACGCCGAGCGCCGCCACCAGGAAACCGCCGCCGAAGCAGCAGGCCGCCGTGAACATGGTGCGCCGGGGCCCGACTTTCTCCAGCCATTTGCCGGCGAAGGCTGCCGACAAACCCAGGAACACGATGGCAAGCGAAAAGATCCATCCAAGCGTGGTCAGTGACCAATCGTCAGGGGCCGACTGCGTGATCCCGATCACGCGCGTGAGCGGGGCGTTGAAAACTGAAAATGCGTAAGCCTGACCGATACACAGATGCACAGCGAGGGCGGCGGGCGGCACCATCCATCGAGAAAACCCGGGTTTTGCGATGGTTGCTTCTTTAGAAAAAAATCCGGGTGGACTGCTAACTGCGGTATTGGTTTGAGAGTTCATGCTGGGTCTCCAATCTAGTTATGTTGCGCTGCTTATCATTTGCTTTTTTTATAGACACACTTCAACGGCACGTTGGTAGCGCTGCCGACATGCCGTTCAATCGCCATAGCCCGGTTTGTACAAAGAAGGGAAAGAGGAATATATGATGTTATTTTTCATAAAATTAACCTACAAATAACCTACGGCTATTCAATGTCACGATAGACAAGGGATTGTAATGTTGCAATAGGATGTGCTCAGACATAAGTGGTTATACCGATAGGGCAACCTTCGATCAAACTGTTTTCGACTGCTCCCAATGAGCAAAAACCGCATGCATCGCAGACGGAAGTGCGGGTCCCCTCGGCGAGGCGATCCATGTAAGGCCCTTGCGGCTATTTTCTGATGGCGTGCAGCACGTCACACGCGTTCACAACTTTTTGGCTGAACGGATGGAATAGTCACGTGCGTTATTCGTTGCACACCATTCGCTTTTATCTAGCTAGTTCAAGTATTGCAATCGCACGAGATCGCACACGAAATAAGTCCTCCGTCACAGGAATAAACCCGGCGTCCTCTTCGTTCAATCAGCGTTACGGCCTTTGGAAAGAACCAGGAGTTCGGTCATGAAATCTCTACTCGACGTGTTCGGCGTCGTAGCATGCAGCGCGGCTATCGCGACTCTCGTGTCATGCGGCGGCAGCTCCAGTTCGAACAATTCAAACCCACCCATCCAGCCGTCGTTCACTGTGACCGCCCTCGTTTCAGATGGCGCGGTGCCCGCCGCGCACACTGACGCGAATCTGAAAAATCCATGGGGCGTCGCCTTCAATCCGAAAGGTTTCGTTTGGGTCGCGGACAACGGCACCAATGTCGCGACGCTCTATGACGGCAACGGCGTGCCGCAATCGCTGGTCGTCACAATACCCGACGGCAAGAACGGTTCAGCATCGCCCACGGGCATCGTCTTCAACGGCACACAAAGCTTCTCCGTCTCGGAAAGCGGCAAGTCCGGCGCCGCTGCATTCATTTTCGCGGGCGAAGGTGGAACCATCACCGCTTGGGCGCCCGACGTCGGGCCGACCAACGCGTTCGTGATGTACGACGACGGCACGGGCGGCGCCGTGTACAAGGGTCTCGCGCTCGCCGCAATGAACGGCAACAACTTCCTTTACGCGACCGACTTCCATAACAACAAGATCGACGTCTTCAATACCAACTTCACCAAGGTCCCGATGCCCGGCTCCTTCACGGACCCGGCGATTCCGGCCGGCTTCGCGCCGTTCGGCATTCAGGCGATCGGCTCGAATCTGTTCGTCACTTACGCGATGCAGGACCCGGCCAAGCACGACGATGTCGCGGGCGCGGGACTCGGC
>NZ_JBAUSA010000107.1:0-2322 GCF_049581465.1 Caballeronia sp.
AGGCTGGACTTGCGCCCTTGCTGACAAGCCAGGCGGCAAACGATGCATCGCGCGCCGCCGCCGGTTCCACGCGTTCGCGCCAGAAGTCCGCCGCCATCTCGAAGCGCAGCGCACTGTCGTCAGCTTCGAGATCGAATGCGAACGGCATGGCGGCCGCGAACGGCGCTTCCTGCAAGGCACGCTGGCAAAATGCGTGAATCGTGTGGATGGCGGCCTGGTCGAACGTATGGAGTGCGATGTGAATGCGTTTGAGCGCCTCGTCGTGATCGATGTGCGCGAGCGTTGTATCGAACAGGCGCTCCAGGAAGGCGTCGCCGCCAGTGTCACCTGTCTCCATGGCGTGGGCGATCTCGACGAGACGCGAGCGAATACGCTCGTGCAACTCGGCCGTGGCCGCTTTGGTGAACGTGACGACCAGGATCGCGTCGGCGGCGAGCTTCTTTTCAAGCAGAAGGCGCACGTAAAGCGCGCAGATGTTCCATGTCTTTCCCGTTCCCGCCGATGCCTCGATCTGGTTCACGCCGTCTAGCGGGCACTCGAAAACATCGAGTTCATCGGGGTTCAACATTGCCGTGCTGGCGTGCAGATGCATCATGCGTCGCTCCGCAGATGCTGAAGCAGCGGGTTGAAGACGATCTTCGCGAGCGCTGAAAACGCGTCATCGAGCTTCAGTTCCGTGCCGCGAAACGCCATGCGCAAGGCGGGGTCATCGGACTCGCCACGCGTTCTCTCTGACACCCACACGCCTAGCGCCTTCGACTCGCTTTCCCGCACCAAAGCCCACGCGCTCTTCGGAAAAAACCGCAAGGGCAGTCGCTGCCCCGCGCGATAAAGCGCGGCCAGCGTCGCGAGATGAGTGCGCGGATTCTCTACCGGCGTGAGTTCGAAACCGCTCGATTGCGCGCCGCGCCCGTGCCAGAGCGTTCGCCGAGGCCCATCGGGCAACGCCGCGCAATACGCGAGATGGAGCAACCAGGCCGACAGATAGTCGCGGGCGCGCGGTACGTCGTATCGATAGATGATCTGGCCTTCGTCGGTGAGCAGGTTCAGTGTTCCGTGCAATTGCAGGGGTTGCGCGGCGTTCATTTGCAACGTGGCGTCGTGGCGGCCGAACAACTCGGCGTCTGGCCATTGCGGCGCGATGTCTAGCGTGAACGGCAAGCGGGTCGTGCCCTCCTGCGTCGCAAGACGCACGCGGTCAGCCAGCGAATGCAAAGCCGCGATCTCCCTCGCTTGCCAGACATTGCCGGTCGCCCCACCCGGCATCTCGGGACTTGCGCGCGCTACCCGGCGCGCACGATCCAGCCCACGAGTCTGGTTTTCATCGTCAAGCGCGAGTAGCGCGGGCAGCACTCGATCGGACAACGCCATGCGCCCCGGGTATTCGAGCCCGAACGGTTCCGTGTCGCCGAGTTCGGTTTCAGCGTCGAACAACATGATCCCGAGTCGATCGCGCAACAGCGCGCGTGCCGGATGACGCCAGAAGCGCTCGAAATCGTCGAAAGGGACGGCATGCGCGTCCTCGGCTGGCAACGGCGTATTGAAGAATCTGGGCGTTGCCTCGATTCGGCCAAGCGCCAGCGTCCGTGCCAGTTCCGCGCGTTCCGGCTCGTAGGTGAACAACGGCCCGCTGAAGTACTCAGGCGCGAACGGCTGCAACGGATGCTCGAAGACAAACCGGCGGCGTGCAGCCTTGAGTTGCCCCGGTGTGGCACCCGGCCCCGCCACCGCCTCCTCCAGATAGTCCAGCAATTCATCGATCAAGGCGGCAGGCGGCAACGCGGCGTTGTCGCGGATGCTGCGGCCCGTGTATGCGATCAGTAATCGGTCGCGCGCCGCCAACAACAAATCGAGGAATAAATTGCGCTCGTCGTCCCGACGTTGACGGTCACCCAGTTTGCCGAAGCTCGCCATAAGGTCGAACTCGTCGGCGCGCGCGAGGCTCGGCAACATGCCGTCGTCCATGCCAAGCAGGCAAATCACGCGATACGGCAATCCGCGCAAGCTCGTCAACGACGAAAACGTTACGCCGCCCCATGGCACGCCGCCGCGCGCCGGGTCGTCCAGGGCGTCGGTCAGTGCCGTGCGCAACACGTCGGCCGCGATTTCCGTTTCGCCCGCGCCTTCGCTCATCGCGAGCATCAGGCGGTCGACGGTGGCGCGAACCTCGGCAACTGCATCGGCGAAGGGCACGCCGGCGTCGAAAAACTGCGTCAGCGCGTCGAGAAGAATGCGCGTCCAAACCTGCGGCGTGCGCGCCGTGGCAATCCGCTCGCCAAATGCGTCGATCTCGTCGATAAAGCGGGTCAGCCGTCCAAGCAA
>NZ_JBAUSA010000108.1:0-5691 GCF_049581465.1 Caballeronia sp.
GGTCTTGGGAACGCTCGCGTTCACGTTGTAGTGCGACATGTGATCGCCCACGCCGTAGGTGCACCAGCCCAGCGCAAGTTCGCTCAAGTCGCCGGTACCGATCACAATTCCACCCTGGAAATTCGCGATCCGAAACAAGTGATTCGTGCGCTCGCCGGCCTGTACATTTTCAAACGTGATGTCGTACTGCTTTTCGCCCTTCGCGTACGGATGACCCAGGTCCTTCAGCATCTGCTCGCAACTCGGCCGTATATCGACTTCGCTTGCCGAGCACCCGACGATCTCCATCAATTGCCGTGCTTGAGAAAGTGTTCGATCGCTGGTCGCATAGCCCGGCATGGTCACGCCCAGGATGTTTGTGCGCGGAAGGTTGAGCCGGTCCATGGCCTTCGCGCAGACGAGCAGCGCGTGGGTAGAATCGAGTCCCCCCGAAATGCCGATCACGACCTTCTTGATTCCGCTCGCCGACAGCCGTTGCGCCAACGCCTGGACCTGGATGTTGTAGACCTCGTTGCAGCGTTCGTCACGGCGTTTTGGATCGGAGGGAACGTAGGGAAAACGTTCCACCACGCGATCCAGCGGCAATGCGCGGCCGCTCGGCACGTTGAGGTTGAACCGGACAATTTCAAACTTCGATACTTCGTCTGCATGCCGGCGCACCGACTGGCCAAACGTGGTCTGGTGCATGCGCTCGCGGGAGAGCCGCTCAAGATCGACATCGGCGAAGAGGAGATGCGATGTGTCCAGAAAGCGCTCGGACTCAGCGAGCATTTCACCGTTTTCGTAGATGATCGCCTGGCCGTCCCAGGCCATATCGGTCGACGACTCCCCTCGTCCCGCCGACGTGTACAGATAAGCCGAAAGACAGCGCGCCGATTGCTGGGCGACCAGTTGATGCCGATAGCCCGCTTTCCCCACGACCACATTGGACGCCGACAGGTTGACGAGCACCGTCGCGCCGGCGAGCGCCGCGAATGACGACGGCGGGACGGGTACCCAAACGTCCTCGCAAATTTCGACGTGGAAGCGAAACAGCGGCATATCGGCGATTTCGAACAGCAGCGAAGGGCTGAAGGGAACCTCGTGGCCGAGCAACGTGATGCGATCTGTCGATGCGTTTTCGGCCGCGCTGAATTGCCTGGCCTCGTAGAACTCGCCGTAGTTCGGCAGATAGCTTTTCGGTACGACACCCTGAATCCGGCCGCCCGCGACAACTACCGCGCAATTGAAAAGCGTGTGCTCCACGCGCAGGGGCAAGCCGACGATCATTGCAATTGAAATCGTCTTCGATGCCGCCACAACTGCACCGAGCGCTTCCTCGCTCGCGTCGAGCAATGCGCGCTGGTGGAAGAGATCGTCGCAGGTGTAGGCCGATAGACCGAGTTCGGGGAACGCCACCAGCACGGCGCCGTTCGCGGCCGCCTGCTTCGCCAGGTCGATGGTTTCGAGCGCGTTGAACGCCGGGTCGGCCACGCGGCATCGTGGCACGCCTACGGCTACGCGCGCGAAGTCATGGCTATAGAGATTGAAGAATCGGTTTTTCATCTTGAGCTTGGTCCATGCGATGCCCCGCGTTTCGGGGCGTGCTGTGGGGCGTAGAAGCGTTTCACTCACGTTTCACACGATCATAAGTCCAGTTGCCTCTCGCGAGCAGCCGAAACCGCACCGGAAAGAACATCCGCAGCTCGCGTTAGCCATTCGGCCGAGGAAACGCTACGACTTCTTCCGGAACGGCGTATGCGCTTCCAACTCTTCGATATGCTCGTCCATCGCAGCAGTTTCCGCGTCAAGGAACTCGCTGATCGCGTGCGCGAATCGCGGATCCGCGACCCAGTGCGCGGACCATGTCGGCGTCGGCAGCATTCCCCGCGACATCTTGTGCACGCCCTGTGCGCCCCCTTCGAAGCGCGCGAGCCCGTTGGCGATGCAGTATTCAATGCCCTGCATGTAGCAGGTTTCGAAATGCAGCCCGGAGACGAATTCTTTCGTACCCCAGTAGCGGCCGAACATCACGTCGTCGCCAATCATGTTCAGCGCGCATGCGAGCCGCAGGCCGTCGGCTTGCGCGATGACGAGCATGATGCTGTCCGGCGCGGCGGCGTGGATTTGCTCAAAGAATTCCCGCGATAAATAGGGCGGATTCCAATGCTCACGATACGTGTTCTCGTAGCACTCATAGAAGAAGTCGAGCGCCGCCGAGTCGATCGCGGCGCCGCGCAGCCAGTTGAACGTGACGCCGGCGTCGGCCACGCGCCGCCGGTCCTGCTTCACCTTCTTGCGCTTGTCGTGGCTCATGGCGGCGAGGAACGCATCGAAACTCGGGTACCCGCCGGGAACATTTTCCCAATGGAACTGGACGCCTTCGCGCAGCATGTAGCCGGCCTCCGTCAGCGCTTCGAGATCCTGCTCATGAGGAAACAGAACGTGCAGCGACGACAACTCCAGTTGCTTCGTCAATTCGATCGCCCCCCGCGCCAGCAACACGCGATCCTCGTGCGTGGCCGCGATCAGGCGTGGGCCGGTCACGGGAGAGAACGGCACCGCCGACAAGCCTTTTGGGTAGTACTTGATCCCGTGCCGCTCAAAGGCCTCGGCCCACGCATGATCGAATACATACTCGCCACGAGAGTGCTTCTTCAAATAGAGCGGCATGACGCCGGCGAGTTCGCCGCCGCGCTTGAGCAGCAAAAAGTGCGGGCGCCAGCCGGTTCGCGGCACCGCGCAGCCAGTCTCCTGCAGCGCCAACAGGAATTCGTGGCGCACGAACGGGTTGGTCCCGGCAAGCCGGTTCCATTCGTCGGAGGACACGCCCTCGAGCGTATCGACCACATGTATTTCAACCTCGCGACTCAACTCGCTACCTCACTCGACGCATTTTCAGTGCGCCATGGTGCGGCGCGGAACGGTTATTCTCGCGCAAGTCGTCGGTTTGTGTTTTTGCCGGCCACGCTCGGGGATAATGCGGTTTTGTTTTTTGCCCTGCTCATGCTCTGGTTTCTCTATCTCATCGAATGTTCTGACGGGAGTCTCTATACCGGTATTGCGACCGACGTCGAGGCCCGGTTCGCCAAGCATCTCAGTGGCGACGGGGCACGATATACGCGCTCGCATCCGCCATTGGCAGTTAGGGCTTCGTTTCAGCTTGGCGGGCGGGCTGAGGCCTCTCGCGCCGAATACTGGGTCAAGCGGCTTCCCACTGCGCGCAAGTGGGAACTGGTCGCCGGGACTTTGGCCCTGGATCAGGTCGTGCCACAAGCGGCTTGAGGGGGTCGGGTTGTCCACTCAGCCTCGCTTTTATTAGCAATGCCCCGGTTCTCCCTCGCGTTATTCCCCTCCTTGTTTTCCCCCATTCACGGATTCGCATAGTCCAGATTCGGTAGTCGCAATATTTTTGGGATATTGCGGTGATATCTTGATTGCTTGGATGGCGATCTACGTGCGCTCAATCCGCCTCGCTGCGTCTTGATTTTTGTCGCGGCTCTCGGCCGGTTTTGCGTAACGCGCGCCCGATCCGCAATGTGACGGATTTCATATGACAACGCAAACCATCCGTTTCTTCCAGCACAACGCCCTTCGTGAAGTGCACAACGTGCCCGCCTCCCGCACCGTGCTCCAGCAATTGCGCGAGCACGATCAATGTATCGGCACCAAGGAAGGCTGCGCAGAAGGCGATTGCGGTGCGTGCACCGTTGTCATCGGCGAACTGGATTCAGACGGCCAGCCGGTCCTCAAGGCCGTCAACGCCTGCATCCAGTTCATGCCGACCCTTGACGGCCGGGCGCTCTTTACCGTCGAAGACCTGCGCGCCGCGGACGGTTCGCTGCACCCGGTCCAGCAAGCCATGGTCGACTGCCACGGCTCGCAGTGCGGCTTCTGCACACCCGGCTTCGTCATGTCGATGTACGCCCTCTATCAAAACCAGCCCGCCGGCGCAGGCCTTCCGACCCGCGACGAAATCAACGCCGCGCTGTCCGGCAATCTGTGCCGATGCACGGGTTATCGGCCGATCGTCGACGCGTCGCAGAAAATGTTCGAGTACCCGCGCGTGTCGTTCGACCGGGAGAAGCTCAGGCAACAGCTCGAATCCATCCGACGCACCGAAACCGTCGAATACACCACGCCCGACGCTCGCGGTGCCGCTTTTGGCAGCCCGACATTTTTCGCACCCGTCACGCTCGCGGAATTCGCCCGGCTGCGCTACGAACACCCGGATGCGCGGATTCTCGCCGGCAGCACCGACGTCGGCCTCTGGGTCACCAAGCAATTCCGCGATCTTGGCGACGTCCTTTTCATCGGCAACGTGGCTGAACTGAAATCGATTACCCGCGACGCGCAAGCGTTGACCGTTGGCGCGGCGGCATCGCTGGAAAACGCCTACAGCGCGCTTGGATCGATCTACCCGGAAGTCGCGGAATTGTGGACACGCTTCGCATCCCTCCCTATCCGCAATGCAGGGACGCTCGGCGGCAACGTGGCGAACGGTTCGCCCATCGGCGATTCCATGCCGGCATTGATGGCGCTCGACGCCGAAGTCGTGCTTCAAAAAGGTCCCCGGATCCGCACGATGCCGCTCGATTCGTTCTACCTCGGCTACCAAAAAAGCGCGCTCGAACCCGGTGAATTTGTCGCGGCGGTTCGCGTGCCGTTACCATCGGTGAACATACGCTTTCGGACTTACAAGGTCTCGAAGCGCTACGACCAGGACATCTCGGCCGTATGCGCCGCCTTCGCGATCACGCTCGACGGCTCGCGCGTGAAAACCGCGCGCATTGCGTTCGGCGGAATGGCGGCGACGCCCAAGCGCGCCGCCAATGCGGAAGCGGCTTTAGTCGACGGCGAGTGGAACGAAGAGAACGTGGAAGCGGCCATGCGCGCGCTCGACCTCGACTTTCAGCCGCTCACCGACATGCGCGCGTCGAGCGGGTATCGAAGCAAGGTGGCGCGTAACGTGCTGAAGCGCTTCTATCTGGAAACGCGCGAGAATGCGCCGCTCGCCCTCCATGACGTCAACGCGTTCGCGTTCGACGCTCAATAAAGCAAGGAGTCCGCGATGAACAAGCGTACCGATCCGCAATTCGACAGCGCCTCCGACACCGAAATTACCGCGTTGACCGGCGAGAAACTGGACGCGCTATCGGCGACCAAGCCGGAGCGCGCGGCGATTGGCGTCGGCTTGCCGCACGAATCGGCGAACCTGCATGTGAGCGGCGAAGCGACTTACGTGGATGACATGCCCGAGTTGCGCGGCACTTTGCACGCCGCGCTGGGCCTGTCGCGATACGCGCACGCTCGCATCCTCTCGATCAATCTCGACGCCATTTTGCAAGCGCCCGGCGTGATTGCCGTGCTGAGCGCCGACGATATTCCGGGCGAGAACAACTGCGGCCCGGTTCTCCACGACGACCCGATCCTTGCGAGCGGCGAAGTGCACTACCTGGGCCAGCCGGTGTTCGCGGTCATCGCAGAAACGCACGATCTGGCGCGACGCGCCGCAGCGCTGGCAAAAAGCGACGACGTGATTCGATACGAACCGCTCGAAGCCATCCTGACGCCGCGCGAAGCGAAAGCGAAACAGCAGTTCGTATTGCCACCGCTGCATTTGAAACGCGGCGATCCAGACGGCAAGATGGCGTCGGCGCCGCATTTGCTGAAGGGCGAATTCGATGTCGGAGGCCAGGAACAGTTCTATCT
>NZ_JBAUSA010000109.1:0-5308 GCF_049581465.1 Caballeronia sp.
CGGTCATGCCGTGCGCCGCGCCGCCGCCCGGTAGATTGACCGCGTTGATCGGGTGATCGACGGGTTCGAAACAGAAGAAATCCTTGCCCGCCGGTGCGTACAAGACGTAGTAATCGGTATCGGCGGAAATGGTCAGCGACAAACGCCGCTTCGGCCACATCACGCTGGTGCGCCCGCTCCAGCCGGTGAACGCGTTGTTGATCATCGCGGCGGGCATGGGATACGCCACGCCGAATTGCCACGCGGGCGGCGCCGGCACATGGCGCACGGGCAGGAAATCATTGCCGCACAGCCACAAGCCGTCCGCGGCCGCTGCCAACTGGGTATCTGCCTCGCGCGTCAGGAACGGATGCAAACCCAAACCGAATGGCAAGGACTCACGCCCGGTATTCTCGACGCCCAACGTAATCGCAAGCGTCGACACGTCAAGCGAAAACGACTGGCTCGCGCGATACGAATACGGCGCGCCATCGCTACGATCGAGCGTCAGCCGGACTTGGGTGGAATCCTCGGACTCCACATCCCACGCGCCAAGCCAGCCATCGCCATGCAGCGGCAGCGGTTCGCCAGGACGATTGCACGGGACATCGACACCCCGGCCGCGAAAACGGAAATGGCCGCCGCCAATGCGGTTTGAATACGGCAAAAGGGGATAGCACGCGAGTTCGTTCGGATCGGTGTTGGCGTCGGGCGATGTGCATGGCCGGAAGATCGGCACGAGCGCGCCGTCGCTGCGCCAGTCGAACCGCGTGACGCCTCCGCCCAGCGCCGGCGCGATCACCACGCGCAACTGCGAATTGGCGAGCGTGATGAGGCCGTCGATACCCGCGCCGCCCATTGCAACCACCGAGGTCGACGGACCCGGCCGGATCGGCGGCTCAGTGGCTGCGGCGAGCTTCGAGCGGCGAGTGCTGGATGCGGGACGGGAAGGCGACGAAGGGCTTCCTGCAGGACGCGCAACGGTCATGGTGCTCGGCTCCAAACGAGAGGCAAACCGACCCCGCGACCAGAACGTCCTGATGCGCGGGATGTCTCGGCGGCACGTCATGCATGCCGCTTCGTATTCTTTTATTCGACTGCTTGCTCAAGCAAACCGGGCCGTACCGCGAAATACCGGCTCGGCGATGCCGCGTGCCGCCGGCGTCGCGATAAATACCCCACCCGCAAGCCCATCGCGCTGCAATGCATCCGCGTCGAGTTCCGCGCGCGCACTCGTAATGTACAACGTACCCAGTTTCGCGCCGCCGAACGCGACGCAACTCGGTTGCGCGGTCGGCACGTCGACACGCTCGGTTTCCACGCCGTCAGGGCTGTAACGCACCACGCGGCTGCCGCCCCACTGTGCGTTCCACAAGCCGCCGTCGGAATCGACTGCGGAACCATCGGGCAAGCCGGTTGCATCGGACAACTGGACAAATACGCGCTGGTTCTCGAACGACTCATAGTCGCAGACGCGAATCTCACGCTTGAGGGAATCGCAGTAATACATGCGCGAGCCATCCGGGCTGAACGCGATGCTGTTCGATATTTCGCAGTTTCCAAGCGGCAATCGCTCAAGCGACAAATCCGCGTTCAACCGATAAAACCCGGCCACCGCTCCCGCCTCCGGCACTTCGCGCTTCGTGCCGAATACGAAGCGTCCGTCGCGGTCGCATTTGCCGTCGTTGATACGCGTGGGCAGACCCTCCTCGACGGGCATGATCGTTTCGATAGCCCCGGTTTCCAGGCTGAAGAACGCCAGCCGCGATGCCAGTCCAAGCAGCAATACGTCCGGATCGGCGCATAGGGCGAAACACGCGAGCCGCTCGGGCATGTCGAACGAGACGCTGCTTTCGTCGCTCGGGTCGTAGCGCCACAAACGCTCGCCGTCGATATCCGTCCAGTAGAAAACGCCGCTCGTCGCGCACCACGTCGCGCTTTCGCCGAGCAGGCATTTCCGGTCAATAAGAAGATGCGCCTTCATGCCCAGCCTCCGTCAATCACCACGTCCTGCGCCGTCATCATCGCGCTGTCGTCGGACGCGAGGAACAACGCGGCGCGCGCGAGATGTTCCGGCAGCAATTCTGCATCGATACACTGGCCTTCCTTGATCGCACGACGCCCGGTGTCGTCCAGCCATAGACGCCTTTGCCTGTCCGTCATCACCCATCCCGGCACAAGCGTGTTCACGCGAATCCTGAACGGACCCAGATCGCGCGCCAAGCCGCGCGTCATGCCCTGAACGGCTGCTTTCGCGCTCAGGTACACCGGATAACCGGCGTTCTTCAGCATCCAGCTAATCGAGCCGAGATTCACGATTGACCCGCCGCCCAACTGCTTCATGTCGTCTATCACCGCTTGCGCCGCGAAGAACTGATGGCGAAGGTTCACCGCGATACCGGCGTCGTAGGATTCAGGCGTCACGTCTTCGATCTTGTGACGCGTGTCGTTCGCCGCGTTGTTGACCAGCACGCCGACCGGACCCAGCGTGCTGCGGACATCGGCGATGGCCTCTCGCAACGCGCCAATATCCGTCAGGTCCACGCGCAGGAACATCGGCCGCGATTGCCCTTCGCCCAGATCCGCGCCGAGCTGGTCAGCCAGCGCTTCGCCGGCGTTCGTATCGATATCGAAGAACGCCACCTTCGCGCCCTGATCGAAGAAATGCTCGACGAACGACGCGCCAATGCCCGTCGCGCCGCCGGTGATCAGCACCACTTTGCCGGCGAGGCTCGGATAGCGCGCGAGAGTTTTATCGACTGAACTGGCCATTTGCGAACCTCGAATTAGTCGCGCGTACCGCGGTTCTTCAACTGGTCGAGCAGCACGGCGGCCAGCAGGATCGCACCGCGAACAAGGTACTGGTAGAACGCGTCGATGTTCAGCAGGTTCATCACGTTCTCAACCGTACCCATGATCAGCACGCCGATCACGACGCCCGAGATGGTCGCGCGGCCGCCGAGCAGCGACACGCCGCCAAGCACGCACGCGGAAATCACGTTCAGTTCGAAGCCATCGGCCGCGTTAGGCTGACCCGACGTAATCCGCGATGCAAGGATCACACCCGCCAACGCTGCAATCGCGCCCTGGATCACGAAGATCCAGACGCGCGTGCCTTCGACATTGATACCGGCCAGACGCGATGCTTCCGGATTGCCGCCGATCGCCAGCGTATTACGGCCGTACATGGTCTGGTTCAGCAACACGCCGAACACGACAAAGCACGCGAGCGTCACCCAGATCGGCAGCGAGATGCCGAACATCGCCAAGCCGCCGAGCGCGATAAACGTATCCGACGACACGCCGACCGCCTGTCCGTGCGAGACGATAAAGCCGAGCCCGCGGATCACTTCCATGGTGGCGAGCGTGGCGATCAGCGCATTGATTCGCAAGTACGCGATCACCGCTCCGTTCACGAAACCGATCACTGCACCCGCGCACATCGCTGCAACGATCGCAATAAACGTGTTGCCCGTGGCGTTCAAGACCATCGCGCAGAGCACGCCGGCGAAGGCGACAGTCGACCCCACCGACAAGTCCACGTCGCGCGACGCGAGGCAGAACATCATCGTGCAGGCGACCATGCCGATCTGCGAGATCGACAGCGCGAGCCCGAGCATGTTCTCGATGGAGAAGAAGTGGTCCACCGACAGCGACATCGTGATGAACACGACGATAAAGATCACGACCAAGCTGTAGTCGCTGACTTGCTGCCACCATTTCTGCTTGTCGTTTTTCGACGGCACAAGCGCGTTGCTGACCGTTTCAACAATGTTGTCTCTGACTTCCATGATGTGCTCCTTTCTACCTTTTTTGCTTCATATGCTGCGTGAGGTGACTTCAGGCTGCTTTTGCGGTCGGTTCCGACTGCGGCAGCGCGAGACTCAGCACCGATTGTTCGTTCGCGTCCGCGCGTGCAATTTCGCCCGCGATCCGCCCTTGTCTCATCACTACGATCCTGTCCGACACGCCCAGCACTTCGGGCAATTCCGACGAAATCATCACGATCGCGCAACCGCGTTCGGCGAGCTGATAGATCACGTTATAGATTTCGTGCTTCGCGCCCACGTCGATACCGCGCGTGGGTTCATCGAGGATCACGACCTTCAGTTCCGGCTCGGCAAGCCAGCGCGACAAAATCGCTTTCTGCTGATTGCCGCCGGAGAGAAAGCGAATCTTTTGCTTGCGACTCGGCGTCTTGATCCGCAGCAGCTTGATGAAACGCTCCGCCGTCTCGGCTTCTTTCGCGCGATTCAGGAAGATGCCGCCACGCAAGAAAGTACGCCGGCAGGAAATATTGATGTTTTCGGCCACCGACGCCATCGCCACGATGCCCTCTTCCTTCCGGTCTTCCGGACAGAGCACGATGCCCTGGCGAATCGCGTCGCCCGCGCTGCGAACCTTGATTTCGCGGCCGTCCAGGGTGATCGTGCCGGCTTTCTTCCGGTCCGCGCCATAGACGAGGTGCATCAACTCGCTGCGTCCCGCGCCCACCAGC
Organism: Caballeronia sp.; assembly: GCF_049581465.1. GTDB lineage: Bacteria > Pseudomonadota > Gammaproteobacteria > Burkholderiales > Burkholderiaceae > Caballeronia. Next base: position 4,478 of record NZ_JBAUSA010000109.1, read on the forward strand.
CCGAAGAACCCCACGATCTCGCCGCGACGCACTTCAAAACTCGTCGGCTCGCGCAGCGCGTGGCCTTCCATATTCTTGACGCTGAAGCGCACGTCGCCCAGGGGACGCGGCTTGTAATCATAGATGTCGGCGATTTCGCGGCCGACCATCTCCTTGACGAGCACCTCGCGCGGCAACTGCGCCAGGTCCGCGTGCGACGCGATCTTGCGGCCATCGCGGAAAATCGTGCACGTATTGCACAACTCGTAAATTTCATCCATCCGGTGCGAGATGTAGATCAGCGCACGGTTGTCAGCCTTCAGGTCGCGCACCAGCTTGAACAGCACTTCCGTCTCGCGATGCGACAGCGACGACGTGGGTTCATCGAGCGCGATCACGCGCGCATTGCGCAGCAGGGCCTTGCAGATCTCGACCATCTGCCGTTGCGCGATGGACAGTTTCCTGAGCTTCGCGTTCGGGTCGAGATCGACGCCCATTTGCTGAAGCCGCTCCCGCACGTGCTTCTTTGCTTCGCTTTTATGCACCCAGCCGAACGTGTTCGGCAATGCGCCGAGCAGCAGGTTTTCGGCCACGGTGAGGTCCGGCACGTACTGCAATTCCTGGTGAATCACGGCAATACCCGCCGCGATCGACGCCGCAGCGTTCGGAAAGTGCACTTCCTTGTCATCGATCAAAACACGGCCCGAATCCGGCTGATATTCGCCGCCGAGCACTTTCAGCAAAGTCGATTTACCCGCGCCGTTCTCGCCCATCAATCCTTGCACTTCGCCGGCATTAACGTCGAACGACACGCCGTCGAGCGCGCGCACGCCTGGAAACACCTTGCCGATA
>NZ_JBAUSA010000110.1:0-1726 GCF_049581465.1 Caballeronia sp.
GCAAAACGCCGTGAAGCGGGCGGAAGCCGCGTTCGGCCCGGTCGATGTACTGGTCAACAATGCCGGTATCAACGTATTCTGCGATCCGCTGACCATGACGGACGACGACTGGCGCCGCTGTTTCGCCGTCGATCTGGACGGCGTGTGGAATGGCTGCCGTGCCGTGTTGCCGGGCATGGTGGAGCGGGGCGGCGGCAGTATCGTGAATATTGCGTCTACGCACTCGTTCCAGATCATTCCAGGCTGCTTTCCCTATCCGGTGGCCAAGCACGGCGTGATCGGATTGACGCGGGCGCTGGGTATCGAATACGCGGGGCGGCAGGTGCGCGTGAACGCGATCGCGCCAGGTTACATAGAGACGCAACTCACGCTGGATTGGTGGAACGAGCAACCCGATCCCGCGAAAGCGAAGCAGGCGACGCTCGATTTGCAGCCGATGAAGCGCATCGGCCGGCCGGAAGAAGTGGCGATGACCGCCGTGTTCCTGGCGTCCGACGAAGCGCCGTTCATCAACGCAAGTTGCATCACGGTGGACGGTGGACGTTCATCGCTGTATCACGACTGAAAGCTGGGACCGAACTACCGAAAACGCAGCAAAGGACGACGCACTGGCCGCGGTGCGACGTTCGAAAAGAAGACGCGGTCAACACCCTTGTATTAACTAGACGCTCAAGTCAGGAGACACACCATGAAACGCAGAATATTCCTCACGATGGTTGCCACGGCCACGGCAGCAAGCGCGACTCTGTTCACCGCACCGGTCGCGCAAGCTGCCGATGAAATCAAGATCGGCTTCCTGGTCAAGCAGCCGGAAGAACCCTGGTTCCAGGACGAATGGAAATTCGCTGAAATCGCCGCGAAGGAAAAGGGCTTCACGCTGGTGAAGATCGGCGCGCCGTCGGGTGAGAAGGTGATGAGCGCAATCGACAACCTCGCCGCGCAAAAGGCTCAGGGCTTCGTGATCTGCACGCCGGACGTAAAGCTCGGACCGGGCATCGTGGCAAAGGCGAAAGCCGACGGCCTGAAGATGATGACGGTGGATGACCGTCTGGTCGATGGTTCGGGCAAGCCGATCGAATCAGTGCCTTACATGGGCATTTCGGCATTCAACATCGGCAAGCAAGCGGGTGACGGCATCGCTGCTGAAATCAAGAAGCGCGGCTGGAAGATGGAAGAAACGGGCGCAATCGACGTGACGTACGAACAGCTCCCGACGGCGCATGAGCGCACCTCCGGTGCTGTTGAAGCGCTGGTTGCAGCAGGCTTCCCGAAGGCCAACATCGTATTGGCGCCGCAAGCCAAGACCGATACGGAAAACGCCTTCAATGCAGCGAACATCGCGTTGACGAAGAACACCCAGTACAAGCACTGGGTCGCATTCGGCCTGAACGACGAAGCTGTGCTGGGCGCGGTGCGTGCAGCGGAAGGTCGCGGCTTCAAGGCGGACAACATGATCGGCGTGGGTATCGGCGGCTCGGATTCGGCTTTGAACGAATTCAAGAAGCCGACACCGACGGGCTTCTACGGCACGGTGATCATCAGCCCGAAGCGTCACGGCGAAGAAACGTCGGAGCTGGTCTATGCATGGATCAAGGACGGCAAGGAACCGCCGCTCGTTACGTTGACGACCGGCATGCTGGCTACGCGTGACAACGTAGCGGACGTGCGTCAGAAGATGGGCCTGGCGTCCAACTAAGTAGTTCAAGTTGTGAATGGGCCGCTCGTC
>NZ_JBAUSA010000111.1:0-1553 GCF_049581465.1 Caballeronia sp.
CCTATGCGCTTTGGATCGGCACGTTGTGCGCGGGCGTTGGCGACGGCCCACTGCGCAGCGCGGTAAGCATCTTCGAGCGCGGCAGGAAATGGAAATGCGGGCGCGAGCGAATAGTCCACCGAAATAACCCAGGCGGCCGTGTCGCGGGCGATGATCGTGGCTGCAATTGAAGCATCGTCCAGCGTGCCGCGTACGAAGCCTCCGCCGTGAAAATACAGCACGATTGGCAGGATGGTGCCGTCCGTCGCGGGGCGATAGCTGCGCAACAAGATGGGTTGCGCATGTCCAGCAATTCGAACATCCTCTATGCAGAGGCCCAGATCCAGCGTTGATGCCATGGTTATTTTTGGCGCGTCCGCGCCGTCCCACCCGAGTTGCGATGAGACGAATTCTGGTGCCCACGCCGTTCGAAATAAATGCCTATAATCCGGCAACACAATTCGGTGACACCGAACAATCACACTAGAACTGCCCATTCCTGTCTGAGCGGTAACCTTATTCCGGTTGCTGCGAAGCATTGACGGTGAGGTAAAAATGGACCGGCTACAAGCTATGCAGGTGTTCACGAGGGTCGTCGACACCAACAGTTTTTCGCGCGCCGCCGACACGCTCGACATGCCCCGCGCCTCGGTCACCACGATCATCCAGAACCTTGAGGCGCATCTGAACGTGCGGCTTCTGCAACGCACGACGCGACGCCTGAACCTCACGCCGGACGGTGCCGCGTATTACGAGCGCTGCGTGCGCATTCTTGCGGACATCGAAGAAACGGAGAGTTCGTTCGCCAATACCGGCAAGGGTCCGCGCGGCAAGCTGAGGATCGACATGCCGGGCTCGATCGGACGAATGATCGTCATGCCCCAGCTCTGTGAATTCCACACGCGCTATCCAGAAATCGAGTTGATGATCGGTTTCGGCGACAAACCCGTCGACCTGATCCAGGAAGGCGTGGATTGTGTCATTCGCGTGGGCACCCTGCAGGATTCGAGTCTGGTGGCGCGCCGGATTGGCGTGTTCCAGGGCGTGACCGCAGCGAGTCCTGATTACCTGGAACTGCATGGCGTCCCGCAGACGATCGACGATTTGCAGCAACACACGGCCGTCAATTATTTTTCGAGCCGCACAGGCCGCGTGATGGACATGGATTTTGTAGTCGACGGTAAATCGGTCGAAGTGAAGATGCGCGGAATGATCGCCGTGAACGACGCCGAGGCTTATCTGGAGTGCGGCGTGAAAGGCGTCGGACTGCTGCAGGTGCCGCGTTTCATGGCGTTGCCGCACCTGCGTTCGGGCGAGTTGATCGAAGTGCTGCCGCAATGGAAACCGTTGCCGATGCCCATTTCGGTGGTTTATCCGCACAATCGGCATTTATCACCGAAAGTGCGCGTGTTCGTGGATTGGGCTGCGGAATTGTTCGAGCGCTGCCCGTTGCTGTCGGGTCAGGCGGACGCGGAAGAGCGCTGCCTGCCGACTGCCGCGCCTGCTAAGTCGAAAGTCGTGAAACACGGCACGCCCGATGTCACCGGGAAGGCAGAAGTGGTGGTTTAGGCGTT
>NZ_JBAUSA010000112.1:0-17145 GCF_049581465.1 Caballeronia sp.
GTGCCGCGTCCTGCGGCGATTGCGCAGCGCCGATGACCGGCGCATTCGCATCTTCCGTCGCCGATGCCGCCGCTGCCACAGCGGCGGCTTCCGCACCGGGTTTCAGGCGATCGATGAGATAGTAATCAAGCACGCGACGCGCGATCGGACCCGCCGATTCCGCGCCCCAGCCGCCGTTTTCCACGATCAACGCCACCGCGATGGTCGGATGCTCAGCCGGAGCAAACGCGATAAACAACGCATGGTCGCGCAAGTGTTCTGCTGTCGCGTGGCCCGAATAATTGGCGCCTTGCAGCGAATAAACCTGTGCCGTCCCCGTTTTACCCGCCGCCTGATACGGCGCGCCCCGGAAAATCTTGGCACCCGTGCCGGTCGTGACCACGCCTTCCATCGCGCGCTTGATCACGTCGATATCCGACTGCTTCACATCGATTTTCGCGCTTGGGTCGCGCACGGTGAGGCGCATCGCCTTGGTGATCGGATTTTCAATTTCCTTCACCAAGTGCGGCTTCATGACCACGCCGTCGTTCGCCAACGTCGCGGTGGCGTGCGCAAGCTGAAGGATCGTGAACGAGTTGTAGCCCTGGCCAATCCCGAGACTGATCGTCTCGCCTTCATACCAGCGCTGCTGTTCCGGCTTCCGATACGCCTTGCGCTTCCATTCGGTCGACGGCAGGATGCCGCGCGCTTCGCCGTTGATATCGATACCGGTGATCTGCCCGAATCCCCACGGCTTCATGAAGCCGGCCATCGCGTTCACGCCGAGATCGTGCGCAAGCATGTAGAAATACGTGTCGTTGGACACCACGATCGCGCGGTTCATGTCGACCCAGCCCTGACCCGCGCGCACGTCGTTGCGGAACGTGTGGCCGCCGAACGTGTACGAACCCGGGTCCTGGAAACCCCAGCTCGGCGTGCGCTTGTGCAAGGTCAGCGCGGCGAGCGCCATGAACGGCTTATAAGTGGAGCCGGGCGGATAGGTGCCGTGCAGCGGCCGGTTCAAGAGCGGGTGGTCAGGCGAATTGTTGAGCGAATCCCATGTTTGCTGGTCGATGCCATCGACGAAAGAATTCGGGTCGAAACTGGGCGCCGATACGAACGCAAGCACGTCGCCGGTCGCCGGCTCGATGGCGACCAGCGCGCCGCGCTTGCCTGCAAATGCTTGTTCCGCCACTTGCTGCAAGCCGATGTCCAGCGACAACACGAGGTTGTTCCCAGGCGTCGCCTGCGTTCGCGACAGCGTCCGAACGGGCCGCCCGCCGGCAGTCACTTCAACTTCCTCGAAGCCGGTCAGGCCGTGCAATTCAGTTTCGTAGCTTTGTTCCACACCGATCTTGCCGGTGTAATCCGTGCCCTTGTAATTGTTCGCGTCCACGCGCGGATCGTAATGGTCCGTATCGGCGTCGTTCTGGTCGCTGGCTTCATCGATACGTTCCTGATCGCGTAGCGAAATCCGGCCGATATAACCGATCACATGCGCCGCCGTCGGACCGAGCGGATATTGGCGGAACAACCGCGCCCGCACTTCCACACCGGGGAATCGATACCGCTGCGCCGTGAAGCGGGCGACTTCCTCGTCGGTGAGCCGGGTTCGTATGGGCAGGCTTTCGAAGTTCTTCGAATCCTCAAGAAGCTTCTTGAAACGGCGCCGGTCGCGCTGATCGACTGGAATGACCGTCGCAATGCGGTCGATTTCGTCGTCGAGCGTGGTGTCGATCTTCGATGGCGTAATTTCCAGCGTGTACGCCGAATAGTTCTTGGCGAGGACGACGCCGTTGCGGTCGGTAATGATCCCTCGATTCGGGACAATCGGCGCGACGGAAATGCGGTTTTCGTCGGCTTGCAGCGAATACTTGCTGAAGTGCCAGACCTGCAGGTAAAGAAAGCGGATGCCGATCAGCCCGAAGCAGACGAACACGAACAGGCCGGCGGCTGCGACCCGCAAGCGAAACTTCGACAACTGTTGTTCGGCGTTCTGGAATTCGGTCATGCAATTTTCGCGGGTGGTACGCGTGGTCGGCGAGCGTCAGCTACAGCGGGCGCCTAGATGGGACGTGTGTCGTCGGGGTCTGCTGCACGGCGCTGTGGCATGAGCAACAGGAAACTCGCGACTGGCCACAAGAGGGCTTCCACGAATCCATCGATCAAATAACCCCAGCCCGGAAACGCGGCGCCGGTGAGCAGGCGGATTACGAACGGCACGACCTGCGCGCCGACCAGCAAAGGCGCGACCACGAAGGTTTGCACGGGCAGAGTCATCCACAATACGCGCCTGTGGATCGAGATGGCGCCATACGATAACAACGTGTAAGCGAGCGCATGCTCACCGAGCAGGCTTGCATTGTGAACGTCCATCAGCATGCCGAGCATAAACGCGATGCCCATGCCCACGCGACGCGGCTGGTGGACATTCCAGAACAGCAGCACCAGCGCGACAATATCCGGCACGCCGATCATCCGGCCCCATGGCATGAGGTTCAACAGGAATGCCGCGGCCAGGCTGAAAGTAATGAAATACGGATTGACCGGCTGCAGGATGTATTGCGGACGGTTCATGGCGCGGCTCCGTCAGCGGGTTTTTTCACAGCTTGTGCCTTCTCGGGCTTCTTGGCGGTGGGGGCGCCGTCAGGCTTCTTTGCAGGAATGGCGCCGTCGGGCTTCTTTGCAGCCACACCGTCAGGTTTCTTCGCAGCCACGCCGTCGGGTTTCGCGACCGCTTCCGGCTTTATGGCCGTTGCCACAGCGGGGGCTGCGCCGGCCGTCACCGGCGCGCTCGCTGCGATGGCACTTTTACCCACCAATGGCTTGCCCTTCTTGCCCTTATTGTCCTTGGCTTCTTTCGCCGCCGCCTCGGCTTCGATTTCTTCCGGATTCGGCGGCAGCTTCAATTCGTAGTGCAGCACGAGCATTTGCCGTGCGCCGCGTATCGGTGCGACCGGCAGGCAAACCACGCGCGCAAACGCGGTATCGGCTTGTTTATCGACGCGAACGACTTTCGCTACCGGCAATCCCGGCGGATAGATGCCGTCCAGGCCGCTGGTCACGAGCTCGTCGCCGGTTTGCACGTCGGCGCTGATTGGCACAAACCGCAAGTCGAGCGTGTCGCCCTTTGGCGTGCCGTAGATCACGCTGCGCAAACCCGTCCGCACGATTTGCACAGGTACGGCCTGGTCTTTGTCGGAGAGGAGGGTGACTTCCGATTGCAGCGGGAACACGCGCGTTACCTGGCCGATCATCCCGTCCTCATTGACGACGGGGGCGCCATTCTGGATGCCTTCCCGCGCGCCTTTACCGATCACGACCTTTTGCGTGAAAGGATCACGCGTGTCGTACTGCACTTCGACGGGAATGGTTTGCGTGTTGGCATGGGACTCGAGGTCGAGCAAAGAGCGCAAGTGCGCGTTTTCGGCGTCGAGCCGCGCCGCGTCGTTCGCTTTCACCGACAAATCGAGGTTCTTCGCCTTCAGCTTGGTGTTTTCGCTGCGCAGCGTGGCGCTGGTCACGGCCAGATCGGCGGCGCCCATGAAAATGTCGCGCGGCACGAGTGCGGCTCGTTGCAGCGGATACAAGCCTGCGCCCAGCACGCCGCGCACCATTTCAAGCGTGTTGAAGCGGGCGTCGGAGATTAGCAGGGCGAGCGCGAGCACGACGAAGAAGATCAATCGCGCGAGAGCGGAAGGACCTTGCCTAAAGAGTGGCGGCGGACTGTATTCCATGGTCAGCGCCGAAGGCGAGAGCGGTTGGTTCGAAGCTGTGCGGCCGCGTAATGATACGGCCATGCCATGCGCTTTTCATCGCGGCCCCATTCAAAACGGGCCGCGTGACATAGTGCGCAAGTCGCTTGCTTCGCGCACGTCGCATGCGTTGCATTGAGCGAGTGCGTGATGTTGGCGCCTTCGTGAAAGGCGACAAGGCCTACTCGTAGGAGAAGATGCTGCCGAGCTTGTCCATGCGTTCGAGCGCCATGCCCGAACCGCGTACGACACACGTCAGCGGATCTTCGGCCACCAGCACCGGCAAGCCTGTTTCTTCTGCGAGCAACCGGTCGAGATCGCGCAGCAACGCGCCGCCACCGGTGAGCATCATGCCGCGCTCGGCAATATCAGCGCCCAGTTCCGGCGGCGTCTGTTCCAGCGCAATCTTCACCGACGACACGATCTGGTTCAGCGGATCAGTGAGCGCTTCAAGAATTTCGTTGCTCGAAATAGTGAAGCTGCGCGGAATGCCTTCAGAAAGATTACGACCCTTGACTTCCATCTCCTTGACTTCGGAGCCCGGGAAAGCCGAACCGATTTCTTTCTTGATGGCTTCTGCCGTTTGCTCGCCGATCAACATGCCGTAGTTGCGACGGATGTAATTGACGATAGCTTCGTCGAACTTGTCGCCGCCAACACGCACCGAGCCCTTGTACACGATACCGCCGAGCGAGATCACGCCCACTTCGGTCGTGCCGCCGCCGATGTCGACGACCATGGAGCCCGTTGCTTCCGACACTGGCAGGCCGGCGCCGATGGCCGCGGCCATGGGTTCTTCGATCAGGTAGACCTGCGAGGCACCCGCGCCATGCGCCGCTTCCTTGATCGCGCGGCGTTCGACCTGCGTAGAGCCGCAAGGCACGCAGATGATGATGCGCGGCGAAGGCGAAAACATCCGCGATTCGTGTGCAGTCTTGATGAACTGCTTGATCATCTGCTCGGTGACCGTGAAGTCGGCGATCACGCCGTCCTTCATGGGCCGGATAGCTTCGATGTTGCCCGGCACCTTGCCGAGCATCTGCTTCGCTTCGCGGCCAACGGCCTGAATAGTCTTCTTGCCGTTCGGGCCGCCTTCCTGACGGATGGAAACCACCGACGGCTCATCGAGAACGATACCCTTGCCACGCATGTAGATCAGCGTGTTGGCGGTGCCGAGATCAATCGCCAGATCGTTTGAAAAATAGCTGCGCAAAAAACCGAACATTCAAAATCCTGTCTCGCTGGGAGCCGTGCCTCGCTTCAAGCGCCAAAGGACGGCAGCGGAAAAAAGTGACAGCCTGCACCGGGACCCATATGGTCGCCACGACTGCAAGGCTGCGAGGAAATCTACCGGAGGATGCAACCCAACCGCAGCGCATTTCTCGAAAAAACCTGTAACCAAGAAAGGGCTGTCGGTAAGTCGATCCGGATTTGGGTCGAACGCGTAATGATACCTTATAATTTTGGGGTATTCGAAGGAAAAGGACGGTACATTTTGCCATCGCCCAAGCCTGTTTTCAGGCCTCCTACTTCCCAAGTCTGTAGCCGCGCCCTTCACGAACGCGCGGATCGAAACGAAAAAGAAACGGTGACCGAATGTCTTTGACCCTGACAGATGTAAAGCGCATCGCGCACCTCGCGCGGCTCGAATTGCCCGAGCATGAGGCCGGCCCCACGCTCGCGCGGCTCAACGACTTCTTCGGCCTCGTGGAACAGATGCAGGCCGTGGACACAACGGGTATTGAACCGCTCGCTCATCCGATCGAACAGATCATGGAAATCGAACTGCGCCTGCGCAACGACGCCGTTACCGAGCAGGTAGATCGCGAAGCGTTCCAAAAGCCTGCGCCCGCTGTGCGCGACGGGCTGTATCTGGTGCCGAAGGTAATCGAGTAGAGCATGTCCTCGGTTTGTCCTCGTATCAACGCGGCACAGGAATGAAACCAAAAGGCGTGCGGGACACGACGCCCATCAGGAAAACGCAATGCATCATAAAAGCTTGACCGAACTGCGCGCGGCGCTCGACGCGAAAACCATTTCCGCCGTCGAACTCGCGCAGTTGTACTTGCAGCGCATCGGGGCCGCACAACATCTCAACGCGTTCATCAATGTCGATCACGAACTCACGCTCGCGCAGGCGAAAGCCGCCGACGCGCTGATCGCACGTGGCGAGGCCGGCGCGCTGACCGGACTGCCTATCGCGCACAAGGACGTGTTCGTCACGCGCGGCTGGACCTCGACGGCAGGTTCCAAAATGCTCGAAAACTACACGAGCCCGTTCGATGCCACCGTCGTCGATCGCCTGAAAAGTGCCGGCATGGTGACGCTCGGCAAGACGAACATGGACGAATTCGCGATGGGTTCGTCCAACGAGAATTCGTACTTTGGCCCGGTCAAGAATCCGTGGGATCTGAAAGCGGTGCCCGGTGGCTCATCCGGTGGCTCGGCGGCAGCGGTAGCCGCGGGTCTCGCGCCCGCCGCCACTGGCACCGATACAGGCGGCTCGATTCGCCAGCCGGCATCGTTTAGCGGCATTACCGGGATCAAGCCCACCTACGGCCGCGTGTCGCGATACGGCATGATCGCGTTCGCTTCGTCGCTCGACCAGGGCGGCCCGATGGCCCGCAGCGCCGCCGATTGCGCCGTGCTGCTCAACGCCATCGCGTCGTTCGATCCGCGCGACTCGACCAGCCTCGAACGCGCAGACGAGGACTACACGCGCTATCTCGGCCAGCGCTGGTCGGGAGACAGCGCTGGCAAGCCACTCGCGGGATTGCGCGTCGGCGTGCCGAAGGAGTTCTTCGGTGCGGGACTGAGCGACGAAGTGCGCACGGCGATCGACGCGGCCTTGAAGCAATACGAAGCGCTTGGCGCAACCTTGGTCGAGGTGTCGTTGCCTAAGACCGAGTTGTCGATTCCGGTGTACTACATCATCGCGCCGGCAGAGGCGTCGTCGAATCTTTCACGCTTCGATGGCGTCCGATACGGCCATCGCGCGGCTGAGTACACCGACTTGCTCGACATGTACAAGAAGTCGCGCGCCGAAGGCTTTGGCCCGGAAGTGAAGCGCCGGATACTGGTCGGCGCCTACGTCCTGTCGCATGGCTATTACGACGCCTACTATCTCCAGGCGCAGAAAATCCGCCGCATCATCGCGCAGGATTTCCAGGAAGCGTTCAAACATTGCGACGTGATCATGGGACCGGTCGCGCCCACGGTTGCATGGAATCTCGGCGAAAAAGCCGACGATCCGGTGCAGATGTATCTCGCCGATATCTACACGCTTTCCATCAGCCTCGCCGGCTTGCCGGGCATGAGCGTGCCATGCGGCTTCGGCGCGAGCGGCAGCGCGCACGCGAATCGTCCGGTCGGCTTGCAGATCATCGGCAACTATTTCAGCGAAGCCCGGATGCTCCAGGTCGCCGACGCGTTCCAGCGCGCGACCGACTGGCATTTGCGCGAACCCTCAGCCGCGACGGGACAGGACGAACTGTCCCCGCGCTCAATTGATTCGCTGCCAGCCGGGGGGGCGCATGCCACCCCCGATGCGGCTCGGCGGGAGGCATGACCATGCAATGGGAAGTCGTTATCGGTCTGGAGACGCACGCGCAGTTATCCACCGTTTCCAAGATTTTTTCGGGCGCAGCCACGCAATTCGGCGCGGAGCCGAACACGCAGGCCTGCCCTGTCGATCTCGCGTTGCCGGGGTCGTTGCCGGTGATGAATCGCGGCGCCGTCGAGCGCGCCATTCGTCTCGGGCTGGCGCTGGGCTCGACGATCGCGCCGCGCAGCGTTTTCGCGCGCAAAAACTATTTCTATCCCGATCTGCCGAAGGGCTATCAGATCAGCCAGTTTGAGATTCCGGTCGTGCAGGGCGGTAGCGTGACGATCCAGGTTCCGGCCAATGAGAAGACCGGCAAGGCCGCCTACGAAAAGACCGTCAACCTGACGCGCGCCCACCTTGAAGAAGATGCCGGAAAGTCGCTTCATGAGGACTTCGCGGGCATGACGGGTATCGACTTGAACCGCGCCGGAACGCCCCTGCTCGAGATCGTCACCGAGCCGGAGATGCGCAGCGCGGCCGAAGCGGTCGCCTACGCCAAGTCACTGCACGCGCTCGTGCAATGGCTCGGTATCTGCGACGGCAACATGCAGGAAGGCTCGTTCCGTTGCGACGCCAACGTCTCCGTGCGCCCAGTCGGTCAGGCCGAATTCGGCACGCGTGCCGAGATCAAGAACCTGAACTCGTTCCGCTTTCTGGAAGAAGCCATTCAATACGAAGTGCGTCGCCAGATTGAATTGATCGAGGATGGCGGCACGGTGGTGCAGGAAACGCGGCTTTACGATCCGGACAAGCGCGAAACGCGATCCATGCGCAGCAAGGAAGACGCACACGATTATCGCTATTTTCCCGACCCCGATCTGATGCCGCTGGTGATCGATGAAGCGTGGATCGCGCGGGTTCGCAGCGAATTGCCCGAGCTTCCGGAAGCGATGCAAACGCGCTTCGTCGAACAATATGGCTTGACGCCTTACGACGCGGCGGGTTTGACTTCATCGAAAGCGATGTCCGTGTACTTCGAAGCCGTAGCGAACAAGGTAGGTCCGGCTAATGCAAAGCTTGCAGCGAACTGGTTGATGGGCGAGGTGTCGTCGCAACTGAATCGCGATTCGCTGGAAATTTCCGAGATGCCCGTGTCGGCGGCGCAGTTGGCACTTTTGATTCAGCGGATTGCCGACGGCACGATCTCCAACAAGATTGCCAAGGATATTTTCCAGGCAATCTGGGAAGAGAAAGCGACCGACGAAGCCGCTGCCGACCGGATTATCGATGCGAAGGGCCTGAAGCAGATTTCGGATTCGGGCGCGCTGGAGGCCATCCTGGATGAAGTCATGGCCGCGAACCAGAAATCGGTCGATGAGTTTCGCTCGGGCAAGGAAAAGGCGTTTAATGCGCTGATCGGCCAGGCAATGAAGGCGACCAAGGGCCGAGCCAATCCGCAACAGGTCACCGAGCTTTTGAAGAAGAAACTGGCGTCTTGATTTTGCGCTTGTAGTAATCGCGGGCTGCTGCCGGAATAGTTTGGCGGCAGCCCGTTTGCTTTATCGATCGAATTTTAAAACGTGAGCACGCATGGCTAAAAAACCTGAACTCGATGACTTCCGCGTGCCGTATTTCGATGCTGGAAAGAAGCCTTCCCCGTTCGACTTGGGTTCCATCGATCAGGCGTCGAAGCCATTTTCCCTCGGTTCCAAAGACGAGGATGGCGTGCATCTCGCGGCAATGACCGCCGAGATCGACAAGTCGCAGGAAAAGCTGCATGCGCAACACAAGCAGCGCGTGCTACTACTCCTTCAAGGTATGGATTCAAGCGGCAAGGACGGCACGATCCGCGCCGTTTTCCGCGATGTCGATCCGCTCGGCTTGCGTATCGCTGCGTTCAAGGCGCCTTCCGAAGTCGAAGCCGCGCACGATTTTCTCTGGCGCGTTCATGCGCAAGTGCCGGCCGCAGGTGAGTTCACCATTTTTAATCGCAGCCACTACGAAGACGTGCTGGTGCCGCGAGTGTTGAAGCAAATCGATCAAAAAGCGTGTGAGCGACGTTATGAAGATATTCGCGCGTTCGAATCGCTGCTCGTGGAAAGCGGGACGACGATCCTGAAGTGTTTTCTGCATATATCGAAGGACGAACAGAAGAGACGCTTGCAGGCGCGTATCGATAATCCCGAGAAGCACTGGAAATTCGATCCATCCGATCTGGAAGCACGCAAGCAGTGGGACGACTATCAACAGGCGTATGCAGGGGCACTCGGCGCGACATCGACGGAAAAGGCGCCGTGGTTCATCATTCCCGCGGATTCCAAAACACATCGGAACGTGATGATCGCGAGTTTGCTCGTGCGTACGTTGCAAGGTTTGAAACTCGAGTATCCGCCAGCGAAAGAATCGCTGAAGGGGATCAAGGTCGAATGAGTCATCACTTATAAGGACGCTTCATGTTTCGTGTCATCACCGCCAATTTGAACGGCATCCGTTCCGCGGCCAAGAAGGGTTTTTTCGACTGGTTCGGGCAGCAAGAAGCGGATGTAGTCTGCGTCCAGGAGATCAAATGTTCGCAGGACGACCTGACGCCGGAGTTTCTCGCACCCCATGGTTTCCAGGGGTATTTCCAGCACGCTGCGAAGAAGGGTTATTCGGGCGCGGGGGTTTATACGCGACATGAACCGGATGAAGTGATCATCGGTTACGGCAGCGAAGAATTCGATCCCGAAGGGCGTTACGTGGAAACGCGGTTCGGGGATTTATCGGTGGTATCGGTGTATGTCCCGTCGGGTTCCAGCGGCGACGAACGCCAGCAAGCCAAATACCGGTTCATGAGCGAATTCATGCCGCATCTGGCGGCGTTGGCGAAAGAGCGCGAAGTGATCTTGTGTGGCGACGTGAATATCGTGCACAAGGAAATCGACATCAAGAATTGGAAAAGCAACCAGAAGAATTCGGGCTGCCTGCCGGAAGAGCGCGCGTGGCTGACCCAACTCTTCGACGAAAAAGGTTACGTCGATGTATTCCGGACGCTCGACCCGCGGCCCGAACAATATACGTGGTGGAGCAATCGCGGGCAGGCTTACGCGAAGAACGTCGGATGGCGGATCGATTACCAGATCGCAACCCAGGGCGTGGCGGATACCGCGAAATCTACATCCGTGTTCCGCGATATCAAGTTCAGCGACCACGCGCCGCTGATTGTCGATTACGACTGGAAAGTTTAAGGGACGATTTAAAGCTGCGCCTTCTTGAATCGGCCCATGCCGGCGTAAGTCGGCAATTGATCCACCGTTTTCCCGATCGCTTTCGCGTACAAAGGCATCATGTCGGGAAGACGCTTTATCAGGTCCTGAAGCCGCGCGGGCCCGAATGGATGCATCCAGATCAAGCCGTTGTCGGCGCGGCGCGTATGGGCATCGATCTTCTTCCACAACGTCACGGCGGCGCGCGGATCGTAACCCGCGCGCGACGCGATTTCACTACCGATTACATCGGCCTCGGTTTCATCGGCGGGCGAATAGCGCATGGCCAGCAACTGCTCGCCAATACCCATCGGCGGTGATTCGGGATCGGTGAATCCGAACAATTGCGGCATGGTTCCCGTGCTCAATTGCGCGGCCTGTAGCCTGCCAAGCCGGTCACGCGCATGTTCGCGCAGCGCATGCGCGATCTCGTGGCCGAGCATCATCGCGAGTTCGTTGTCGTTGAGATGCAGCTTATCAACCAGTCCGCTATAGATCAGGATCTTGCCGCCCGGCAGGCAATATATCCGGATGTCGCTTGACCGCACCACGTTGATTTCCCACTTCCAGTTCTTCGCGCGGTCGTTCCACTTCAGCGCAAACGGAATTTCGCGCTCGGCGATTTCCCGCGCGCGTTTGACGAGGGGCGCGTTACTGCCCAGCAGGCGATCGCTGTATGCGGCATCGTGCAGGATTTGCGCGTACGCGTCGGCGGATTCCTGTTCCAACGTCGCCGATGAAATCAGGTTGCGGAACTGCGCGGCGTCGCCGAAGCTGATTTGTGCGCTGGGCGCCGTGTACGGCGGTGGCACGCGCTGTGTTTCTGGCGGTTGCGCAGGCGTGGCCTGGGATGCCGCCGACGCCGACGCCGACGCCGATCCCGACGCAGATGCCGGTGCGGATTGCGGCTGTGCCGTGCCTTGTGCGACCGCTTTCACGTCCGCTTTGATATTGGCCGCGAGATCAGGCTTAGTGTCGGCAGGTTTAGCGTCTGCTTTGGTTTCCGGCTTCGCGCCGGCCTTCACATCGTTCTTCAGTTCGGCCTTGGCGGCCGGAGCAACGGCGGACGCTGCTGCCGGCACGGGATCCGATGCCGCTCCCGCCGCGAGGCTCAGGCCGGCATGAAGCGTCGCCGCGCAAGCGAGTACACGAATTGTGGCGTGCACCTTCATCGGGCGGGTCTCCAGGGCGCGATTTTCGGCAACATTAACATGCCGGGAATCGCGAGCGCGGCGCAGACGATGAAGTACTCGAACCAGCCGGTCCTCGCTACCACGAAGCCACTCGATGCCGAGGCCAGCGTTCGCGGCACCGAAGCGAGGCTGGTGAACAACGCGAACTGCGTCGCGGTGTAGCGCGGGTCGGTCGTGCTCGCGATATACGCGACGAACGCCGCCGTGGTGAGTCCCGTGGCGAAGGTCTCAAAACCGTAGAGCGCCGCCAACGCAACCGGCGACGGCCCGATTTTCGCGAGCCAGGCGAAGCCAAGGGTCGATACGATTTGCAGCGCGCCGAAAATCCACAAGCCGCGACCGATGCCGATCTTCACCAGCCACACGCCGCCGATAATCCCGCCCGCGAGACTCGCCCAGAACGCGACCGTCTTCGCGATCACGCCGATCTGGGTCATGTTGAAGCCGATATCGAGGAAGAACGAGGTGGACAGGGTGGTCGCCATCGTATCGCCGAGCTTGTACAGGAAGATGAAGCCAAGGATCAGCAGCGCCGCGCGCCATCCATCCCTTGCGATGAATTCGCTAAACGGCTGCACGATGGCATCGCGGAGATTCTTGGGCGGCGTGCCATGTATCTCTGGTTCAGAGACGACGAACGTCAGCACCATGCCCGGCAACATGAACGCAGCGGTGACGAGGAACACGGTGGCCCAGGGCAGATGATCCGCGAGAATCAGGCCGAGAGACCCCGGCACCAGCGCAGCGATCTTGTACGCGTTTACGAAGACCGCGTTGCCGAGGCCTTGCTCGGTATCGGCGAGCAGTTCGCGGCGGTAGGCATCGATCGCAATGTCCTGGCTCGCGCCGAACAACGCCACTAGCGCGGTGAGCGCGGCAACCGTCCAGATCTCGTCTTTCGGCGACACGAACCCCAGCGCGCCGATAGCAATCGCCACCAGCACTTGCGTGACGATCATCCAGCCGCGCCGGCGCCCGGGCCGCCAGCCCGGAAGGCGTGGCACGTAGCGGTCCATGAGCGGGGCCCAGATGAACTTCCACGTGTACGGAAACTGGATCAGCGCGAACAGGCCGATCTCCTTCAGATTCACGCCTTCCTTGCGCAGCCATGCCTGCACGAGATAGATAAGCGTGAAAAGCGGCAGCCCGGAGGTGAAGCCGAGAAACACGCAAATCAGCATGCGTTTGTTGAGAAACGCATGCCAGTTGGGATGTTCGTCGTGAGCGGTTAAAGCGGGCGCCTCGTGTGGCGTGTTCGACATAGGAGCAGTTCTGAAGCGAGGGTGGATACGCGATACGCGAGCGGCGAACCACGCATTCAGTTCAGCTTCGCTTCACGCGATAGACCGCAAGGCTACCACGCCAGTTCACGCCCCAACGGATGGATCGGCCGTCATGCAGCACGGCGCGATCGAGGATCTCGATACCCACTTCCGGCGCCAGCGCCTCGAAATCCTGAATCGTGAGAACGCGCACGTTCGGCGTGTTGTGCCATTGATAGGGCAGCGTCTTCGAGACCGGCATGCGGCCCTTCACTACCTCCAGCCGATGCCGCCAGTAGCCGAAATTAGGAAACGACACAATGCACTCGCGGCCCACGCGCACGGTTTCGCGAAGTATCGCGGCAGTTTGATGGATCGTTTGAAGCGTCTGCGAGAGGATGGCGAAGTCGAAGCTATCGTTTTCGAAGAGGCGCAAGCCGTCTTCCAGATTCTGCTGGATCACGTTCACGCCCTTCTGGGCGCAAGCCAGCACGCCGGCGTCGTTGATTTCGATGCCGTAGCCTTTGACATCGAGTTCTTCGGCCAGCAACGAAAGCAGCGAACCGTCGCCGCAGCCGAGATCGAGAACCGATGAGTTCGGTTCCACCCAGCGCGCGATCGCCCGAAAGTCCGAGCGCAGGGAAAGAGAGTCCAGCGTGACTTGATTCATGCGCCCACCTCGGCGGCAATGCGTTCGTAATAGGCGCGCATCAGGTTGTGATAGCGCGGGTCGTCGAGCAGGAAGGCGTCGTGCCCGTGCGGCGCATCGATTTCGGCGTAGCTCACCGTGCGCTTGTGATCGAGCAACGCCTTGACGAGTTCGCGCGAACGCGCGGGCGCAAAACGCCAGTCGGTGGAGAAGCTGGCAATCAGGTATTTCGCCGTGGTGTGCGCCAGTGATTTCGTCAGGTCGCCGTCGAAGGCCTTGGCGGGATCGAAGTAATCCAGCGCGCGCGTGATCAGTAGATAGGTATTCGCGTCGAAGTATTCGGCGAATTTGTCGCCTTGATAACGCAGATACGATTCCACTTCGAACTCCACGTCGAAGTTGAAGTTGTAGGCGTCGAGCGCGCCTTCTGCTCGACGCAGCGCGCGGCCAAACTTTGCGGCCATGTCGTCGTCGGAGAGATAGGTGATGTGGCCGATCATGCGTGCGACCCGCAATCCGCGACGCGGCTTCACGCCGTGCGCGTAGTAGTCGCCGCCGTGGAAATCGGGATCGGAGAGAATGGCCGAGCGCGCGACCTCGTTGAACGCGATGTTTTGCGCAGAGAGTTTCGGTGTCGATGCCACCACGATGCAATGCGCCACGCGCTCCGGATACATCATGCTCCAGGCAAGTGCTTGCATGCCGCCCAGGCTGCCGCCCATGACGGCGGCGAAGCGCTCGATCCCGTACTCGTCCGCCACGCGCGCTTGAGCGTTGACCCAGTCTTCGACCGTGACCAGGGGAAAGCTGGCGCCGTAGGGCCTTCCGGTCGACGAATCGATGCTCATGGGCCCGGTCGAACCGAAACAGGAACCGAGATTGTTCACGCCGATGACGAAGAACTTGTTCGTATCGAGCGGCTTACCCGGCCCGACCATGTTGTCCCACCAGCCTACATTCTTGGGGTCATCGGCGTAGATGCCGGCCACGTGGTGCGAGGCGTTGAGGGCGTGGCAGACCAGGACGGCGTTTGACCGGGCGGCATTGAGCGTGCCGTAGGTTTCGACGACGAGATCGTAGTCTGCGAGGAGACTCCCGTTCTGCATGCGCAGCGGCGTGGCGAAGCGCAGAGTTTGGGGAGTAACGATGCCGATTGAATCCATTCATTCCGCCTTTGAAACAGGGCAAGGGCGGCTAAACGGCGTCGGCGGTGCGCGGGAAGAGAGAGTCGGCGCGGCTGACAACCTCTTTAGCCGCATTTATAGAGAACCGTGAAGGGTTCGCGCGCCCGCAATCGAGTCAGCAAATCGGCGCGATAAAACGATACTTAGTGAAAAGATTATATCGGAAAAAGCGAAAGACGCAGGAGGGACGAGTGTCGAAACGGCGTCCGGCAGCGAAGCGACACCTGAAAAGCAGGGGCAGGCGGTAAAAATGCACAAAACTATGGAATCCGTACTATTTCGCACGGAATGATTAAATCGGAGGGCGGACTAGCGGGCGCCAAACCCTCGCAGCGCTTGCAAAGACCGAATCTTCAGATCGACATAATGAGGCCGCCCGGTGCCAGGCGATCGAAGGGAAGCAGCGCCGCTGGCATTCAGGACCGAAGGCAAATGCCCCGTAATCCAGACCGTGCGAAGCCCCAGCCGCTTGTATCGTTTCAGATGCCCGCGTGTGTCTTCGACCAAAATAGCGTCGGCAAGCCGAACGTTGGCTCGCCGCATGGCGCGTCTCAGCATAGTGGCATCGGGCTTGGCTCGCCATGCACCGTGCACCTGCATGTCTTCAATCGCGATCACGCGTTCAAACAGCCGTTCGACGCCCAACTCCGCTAAAACCGCGCGAGCATAAACCGAAGGCCCGTTGGTCAAGACGATCTTCCGCCCGGGTAGTCCGCGCAACATGCGCGCAAGCCCGCGCTCGGCGCGAACCATGGAGGAAAGATCCGAGAACGTATGAACGACATGCAGGAAGTCCGCTGCGTCGATCGGATGATGGCGCACCAAGCCGAGCAACGTAGCGCCGTATCGCTGCGTATAACCGGTACGCAAGCGATTGGCTTCATCTTTATCGACACCGAGCGTATCGATAATGTATTGCGTCATCGCGCGATTGATCTCGGGAAAAATCGCGTGCGACGCATGATGCAAGGTGTTGTCGAGATCGAACAGCCAAACGGGGCCGGGCGCTGAAACACGCCGGCGACCCCGCCGATCTCCAGTGGAGGTCATGGTCAGTGCGAGCGGATCATGGTGCCGAAGGGCTGTTCGGTCAGGATTTCAAGCAGGACCGAATGCTCGATCCGGCCATCGATGATGTGCACCGAGCGCACGCCGCTCTTGGCCGCATCCAGCGCCGACGAGATTTTCGGCAACATGCCGCCGGAGATGGTGCCATCGGCGAACAACGCGTCGATTTCGCGTGCCGACAGATCGGTCAGCAGATTGCCCGCCTTATCCATCACGCCGGGAATGTTGGTCATCATCACGAGCTTCTCGGCGTTCAGCACGACGGCGAGTTTCCCGGCAACCAGGTCAGCATTGATGTTGTACGACAAACCGTCTTCACCAAAGCCGATCGGCGATATCACCGGAATGAACGCGTCGTCCTGAAGCGCTTTCACGACCGCCGGATTGATGGCCTCGACCTCGCCGACCTGCCCCATGTCGATAAATTCGCCCGGGTTGTCGCGGTCCGGCATTTGCAGCTTGCGTGCGTGGATCAGGCCGCCGTCCTTGCCGGTCAAGCCAACCGCCTGGCCGCCGAAATGGTTGATCAGCGTGACGATATCCTGCTGGACTTCGCCGCCCAGCACCCATTCGACGACTTCCATTGTTTCTTCGTCGGTGACGCGCATGCCTTGAATAAAGACGCCTTGCTTGCCGATCTTCTTGAGCGCGTGATCGATTTGCGGGCCGCCGCCGTGCACAATGACCGGATTGATGCCGACCAGTTTCAGCAGGATCACGTCGCGCGCGAAGCCCTGTTTCAGGCGCTCCTCGATCATTGCGTTGCCGCCGTACTTGATCACGATCGTCTTGCCGTGATACTGGCGAATATAGGGCAACGCCTCAGCCAGGATTTCGGCTTTCAGGGTCGGCGCGATCTGCGTAAGGTCGGGAAGCTCGGACATGGCGGCGAGGGGCGAAGGGCAGTTTAAACAGGCGGAATTGTACAGGAGTGACGCACTGCATCAGACGTTTTGGATCCGCGTTTTGGATCCGGTATGGCCCCGACAAAAGCACAAAGACGAGCATGAAACCCGACGATCCCGCTAACCAGCGCTGCGCACGGTGCGGCGCGCTTTTCCGCTGCGGCCAGCAGTCGGGCGATGCCGACTGCTGGTGCGCGTCATTGCCGCGGTTGCCGCTCGATCGCCTGGCAGCAGGAAGGAGCTGCTTGTGCCCCGAGTGCTTGCGGGCCGAAACGCAGCGTGCCGGAGCAGGATAGCCAGCACGCGCTCGACTGTAACGCGCCCTCGCAACGGTCAATCAGCGGCTTTTTTCACCGCACGC
>NZ_JBAUSA010000113.1:0-6112 GCF_049581465.1 Caballeronia sp.
GACATGCGTCGCGCCAGGGTGCAACGCGCGCAGCGCGTCGAGTTCGCGCATGGCGGCAGCGCGATCGGCGACGGGAATCGCCAGCGCGATGAAGCGGCTCTTGCGGATGTCGATTTCAGCGCTGACGGTAGCGGCGAGGGTGTAGGTGGGCAACGAAAGCTCGGATTAAAAAAAGGGCGGGCACGCTTGTCATGGTAAGGCGAAAGTCCGGACGTCCCCCTCGCCGCTCACGCTTTAGCGTTGTGGCATCACTGGTTTGTCGTCGCCGAGCGAACGTTGCATCAGGATCGTATCGACCCAGCCGCCATGCTTGTAGCCGACGTTGCGCAACACGCCGACATGCTCGAAGCCGAGGCGCGTGTGCAGGGCCATCGAACCGGAGTCGCTGCCAGAGGCGATCACTGCTACGAGCTGTCGCCAGGGTCCTGCTTCGCAGCGCGCGATCAGCGCTTCAAGCAGCGCAAGACCGAGGCCGCGGCCGAGCCAGCCGTCGGCGATATACACCGAATCCTCGATCGTGTGCCGATACGCCGAGCGCGGCCGATAAGCCGTCGCATACGTATAGCCTACGACCACGCCGTCTGCTTCGGCGACGAGATAGGGTAGCCCTGCGCCAGTAATCACGGCGTGCCGGGCGCGCATTTCATCGGCATCCGGCGGCGTTTCTTCGAACGTCGCGACCGCATGGATCACATAGTGTGCGTAGATGCGCGCGATGGTGTCGAAATCGGCGGCGTTCGCGTCGCGGATGGTGAATGCGGACTTGTGTTCAACTTTCCCTGACTCAGCCATCGAATGCCTCCCTGGTTAGTGCGTCGTGTGGCGTGCGATTGCCGAAACACCTGTGCGAGATTTTCTCACGAGTCACGGGCGGGATCGGCGGGTCTGTCATGGAGGTGTACGCTTGGCGGGAATATTCCATTTTCCGTTTTGGACAACTACCATGAGCACTCCGGTCCCCGATGCCGCCGCCACTGGTTTTCTAAAGGACGTGCGCCATCCTTTGCTGGCCTTGCATCGCGAGATCCTCGACGCCTCGCGCGCGCAGCATGAAAGTGAATTTGGTCCGGTTTCGCCGGGCGAGTTCTTGCAGATCGTCATCAATGGAAGCGCGTACCGGTGGCTAGCGCCGCTTTCTACGCTGATCGCGGCGCTAGACGATGTGCTGGATGATGCGGAGGCCACGTCTGGCGCACGCGTCGAGATGGCGCTGGCTGTGAGTACGATGTTCGGTTCTAAAGACCAGAAAAGCCGCAACGCCGTGTTTGATGCCCGGTACCTGCCGATGTTGCAGACCAGTCCGGAGATTGCCGTGGCGAACGGCCAAGTTGTGCGGAGGGTCCAGGCGCTGGCTTCGGGGGTTTAGGGGCTCGGCGCAGGGGACGGGGATTAGGGCGGCTGTGCTATCGGTGAGTGTGGGGCGAGCGTAGAGCCCTTCTGCTACGCCCCGCCCCCCCATTAGCCCCAATGTCTCAGCTCCGTCCGTTTTCGTTAGAATCCGCGCATCCGCGCCATGATCGACATGGACTGAAGGTCCGAACCATACCGGGGAGAACTCGTTGGACTCATCCACACCCGCAGCGTCGCCGGCCGCGTCGCCCGCCGCAGCAAGCAACATCGACACGAAACTCGTTGTCCGCGACATCCACAAACGCTTCGGCGAAAACGAAGTCCTCAAGGGCGTCTCGCTTTCGGCCAGGGCCGGCGACGTCATCAGCATCATCGGTTCGAGCGGATCGGGAAAAAGTACGTTCCTGCGCTGCATCAACTTCCTCGAACGGCCCAATGCCGGCGAGATCGTGGTCGACGGCGAGCCCGTACGCACCAAGACGGACAGCATGGGCAATCTCGAAGTCGCGGACCACAAGCAGTTGCAGCGCGTGCGCACCAAGCTTGCCATGGTGTTCCAGCATTTCAACTTGTGGGCCCACATGACGTCGATCGAGAACGTGATGGAAGCGCCCATGCATGTGCTGGGGTTATCGAAGAAGGAAGCGCTCGAACGCGCGCGCGACTGTCTCGAGAAAGTCGGCCTTGCACCCAAGGTGGAAAAGCAATATCCGTCACATCTGTCGGGCGGGCAGCAGCAACGGGTGGCCATCGCCCGCGCGCTCGCCATGCATCCCGACGTGATGCTCTTCGACGAACCCACCTCGGCACTCGATCCCGAACTGGTGGGCGAAGTGCTGAAGGTCATGCAGAAGCTGGCGGAAGAGGGCCGCACGATGATCGTCGTCACGCACGAAATGGGCTTCGCGCGCAACGTCTCGAATCACGTGATGTTCCTGCATCAAGGTCGCACGGAAGAGGAGGGCGCGCCCGGCGAGGTATTGGCCCGGCCGACCAGCGAGCGGCTGCAGCAGTTCCTGTCCGGCAGCCTCAAGTAATCCGTGGAGTTGCGCGCTGCCACGAAGCCGCTGCGGGTGGCAATCGCGCTGATCGCGCCTTGTTCGATGAGCGGCGCCGGCCCGGTCCTGGACGCGCTGCGCCTGGCGAATGAAATCGATGGCCGGACCTTGGTCGAGTGGCAGGTTTTATCGGTGGACGGCAGGCCGGTGGCATTGGGCGGCGGCGCGCAAGTGGCCGTCGATACCGCGTTCGGCGATGCGATCGATTGCGACTGGCTGATCGTCCTCAGCGAACGCTTCCACCCGTTCGCCGCGCAACGGCCGTTTCTTCAATCGCTCGCGCGCGTGGCGGCCCGCACGCCCCTCGTCAGTGGCATTCATCATGGCGTCTGGTGGCTGGCATCGGCGGGATTGCTCGATGGATATCGCGTGGCCGTGAACTGGGACATGGCGCAACAATTCACGGAGCAATTCGAAGATTGCATCGTCACGCAGCACATCTTCGAAACGGATCGGGATCGCGCGACCTGTTGCGGCGGCCAGGCCACGTCTGATTTCATGCTGTCAGTGCTCGGGCGCTGGCTTACGCGTGAACGGATCGAGCGAGTCGCGGATTCGCTGGGCATCAACACATTGCGAACGGGCGAAGAACGCCAGCGTATTCCGTATATCACCGCGCCGGGCGAGCGCAATCCGAGGCTGAACGACGCATTGCAGTTGATGGAAGCGAATATTGAAGAGCCGCTCGCTACCGACGAAATCGCCGCGCTCGCCGGCATTTCACGTCGTCAGCTCGAACGGCTGTTCCGGCAATATCTCAACGCGATGCCGGCCAAGTACTACCTCAACCTGCGCCTGTCCAAAGCGCGCACACAACTCCAGCGCAGCAGCCAGTCGGTCGTGCAGATCAGCCTTGCGTGCGGGTTTGCATCGGCGGCGCATTTCTCCAATGCGTACCGGGAGCGCTTCGGCGTGACGCCGCGTGAAGACCGGCGCGACTGGATCGAGCGCAATCGCGGCGAATCTTCCATTTCCTGAAGCGAACAACCGTGAAGCGTGTCGCGTTCCCGCAAGACGGAACGTGTGCCAGCCCCTACTATCTGAGAATACGCAGGTTGGATAAACACGCTCACGAGGTGGCTCATGACGGATCTGAATGTAACGCGCGCGACTTTCGACGAAGTAATGGTTCCCGTTTTCTCGCCGGCGGCTTTCGTGCCGGATCGCGCGCTGGGTTCGCGGATCTGGGACACGGAAGGGCGCGACTACATCGACTTAGCGGGCGGTATCGCAGTGACGGCGCTGGGTCATGCCCATCCCGAACTGCTCAAGGTCCTGCATGATCAAGGCCAGAAGCTCTGGCATATCGGCAACGGCTACACCAACGAACCCGTATTGCGTCTCGCGAAACGCCTGACCAGCCTGACCTTCGCCGACCGCGCGTTCTTCGCGAACTCGGGCGCGGAAGCGAACGAAGCCGCATTGAAGCTGGCGCGCCGCTACGCCATCGACACTGCCGGCCCGCAAAAAGTCGAAATCATCTCGTTCACACAGTCGTTCCACGGGCGCACCTTGTTCACCGTCAGCGTGGGCGGCCAGCCGAAATACGCGGAAGGTTTCGGCCCGACGCCGCAAGGCATCACGCACCTGCCATTCAACGATCTGGCGCAGGCCCGCACGGCCATCGGCCCGCAAACCTGCGCGGTTATCGTCGAACCGGTGCAGGGCGAAGGCGGCGTGCTTCCCGCCGATCCCGCATTCCTCCAGGGCCTGCGCGAAGCGTGCGACCAGCACGGCGCATTGCTGATATTCGACGAGGTGCAAACGGGCGTGGGCCGTACCGGCTCGTTGTACGCCTACATGGATTACGGCGTGACGCCGGATATCCTCACCACGGCCAAGGCGCTCGGCAACGGCTTTCCGATCGGCGCGATGTTGACGACCGAGAAGATCGCGGCGGTCTTCAAGGTCGGCGTTCATGGGACGACCTACGGCGGCAATCCGCTGGGGGCATCGATTGCGGACAAGGTGGTCGAGTTGATCAGCGACCCGCAGTTGCTGGAAGGCGTGAAAGAGCGCAGCGAGGCGATCAAGGCACATCTGGCACGTATTGACGCGCAGTTTCAGATCTTCAAGGAAATTCGCGGCAAGGGTCTGCTGCTTGGCGCGGAACTCTCCGATGCCTTCAAGGACCGCGCGAAGGACGTGCTGAACGCCGCCGCGAAACACGGCGTGATCATGCTGATTGCGGGTCCGAACGTGCTGCGATTCGCGCCGTCGCTGATCATGCCAATGAGCGATCTGGACGAAGGCTTCGCGCGCCTCGAAAAGGCTATTGCCGAGGTGGCGCGTTGATCGTGTCATCTTTACGAGGGAACCGCCGATGCTGATCGTCCGCCCCGCAAGACTCTCCGATCTCGACGCGCTCGAACGGATGGCGCGCGCAGCGCACCCGGTCCTGCACTCGCTGCCACGCGATCGCGGCGTGCTTGAAACGCGCGTCGCGCTGTCGGAGGATTCGTTTCGAGCCGATGTCGATTTTCCCGGCGAGGAGTTCTATCTCTTCGTGATCGAGGAAACGCGCACGCAAGCGTTGCTCGGGACGTCGAGCATCGTGGCGTCGGCGGGATATTCCGAGCCGTTCTACGCGTTTCGCAATGACGCGTTGATCCACGCGTCGCGTGAGCTCAAGGTGAGCCGCAAGATTCACGCACTGACCATGTCGCACGAGCTGACGGGCAAGAGCCGGTTGACGGGCTTTTACATCGACCCGGACGTGCGCGAAACGACCCACGACGACGCCGCGCATCTGCTTTCGCGCGCCCGCATGATGTACGTGGCCGCCAACCGCAAGCGTTTCTCCGAGGACGTGTTTTCCCTGATGCTCGGCGTGACCGATGCAGCGGGTGTATCGCCGTTCTGGGAAGCCGTCGGGCGCAAATTCTTCGGGCGCGACTTCGAGCAGGTCGAACTCGAATCGGGTGGCCGGAGCCGGACGTTCATCGCGGAAGTGATGCCGAGTTATCCGCTGTACGTGCCGCTGTTGCCGGCCGAAGCGCAACGCGTGTTGGGTGAGCCCGACGAAGGCGCCTTGCTGGCTTATGACATCCATCTGGAAGAGGGTTTCGAGCCGGATCGCTTCGTCGATATCTTCGATGCGGGTCCCGTCCTGACGGTTGCTGTCGAGCGCAGCGCGTCGGTTGTGGCAAACGAGATTCGCGTCGTGCGCAGCGCGCAGGGCAATGCCGGAACCGCCTTGCCCTATCTGATAGCCGCAGGCGGTGCGCATGCGTTCCGCTGCGCGCTGGGCGATCTGCCGTCCGCACGCACGCAAGGCGCGCCGCTTTCCGACGACTTGAAACAAGCCCTCGGCGTCGCCGACAACGCGTCGATACGCTGCGTGCCGCTTCACCAGGCTTCGGGAGAATTGCAATGATCGTCGTCCGCTGCGTGCAGCCTGGAGATGTCGACGCGCTCGTCGCGCTCGCGCACGAGACCGGACCGGGACTCACCACCTTTAAGCCCGATCGCGATGCACTGACGGCGCGCGTTGAACGTGCCCGACGCACGCTCGCCGATGAGGCTAAAGCCTTCGAGGCAGGATACCTGTTCGCGATGGAAGACACCGCGACCGGCGATATTGCCGGCGTGTGCGGCATAGAAACGGAAGTCGGGCTGGAGCAGCCGTTTTATAACTATCGTGTGTCGACGGTCGTGCATGCCAGCCGCGATCTGGGCGTGTGGACCAAGATGTCGCTGCTGAA
>NZ_JBAUSA010000114.1:0-5086 GCF_049581465.1 Caballeronia sp.
GGGCAGCGTGCGGTTGTTCGCGGTCCACAGGCGCCCGAGCGGCGGGTCGATCCGAGAGGGGTACGCATCCGGAGTCAGGTAGCCCCGCCAGCCGCGATACGTGAGCGAATTGAACGGCAGGTCGCCGAGCTGCGCGCTCGATGCGTCATCAATAGCGTCACGTTGCGGCAGGGGTCCGGCAAGCGTCCAGCCGATCTTGCCGCGCGAATCCGCGACTACGAAGTTCTGCGTCGGAATCCCGCTGGTTTGCGCCACATGTAGCGCGTCTGTCACGCTCGCGCTGTCTTCAAGCCGCTGCAAGTTCAGGTTGACCGCCTGAGGATCATGCGCGACCCAGCGCAGCGCGTACGCGTGTGGGCCGACCACGATCTGCGGGCCCCAGCGCGTATCGATGACCTGCAAGTCGACCGGCACGCCGCCGTTGACGGCAATGCGTTCGCGATGGACGGTCGCACGTTCCCAACTGCCATCCGCGATCCGGTACTGCAACGGATCAGCAGGACTACGTTGCAATTCGATCAGATCGATGAAACGGCCATAGCTGTTTGTGAAGCCCCAGGCGACCTGCCCGTTGCTGCCGGCGATCACGAGGGGCGCACCGGGCAGGCTGACTCCAGTGACGCGGTGCGTTCGTCCGTCGGGTCCGGGCCACGCTAGCGATATCCGGTACCAGATGTTCGGCAACGACAGGCCGAGGTGCATGTCGTTCGCGACGATCGCCCGGCCGTGTGCACTGTGTGCGCCATCGACCGCCCAGCTGTTGCTGCCGGTCATCGAGTTGGCCATGGTCAGGCCGCTGTACCGCGGCCCGGCGCTCGATGGCGGGATGTCAGCCGGTTTCAGCGTGCGCAACCAGTCCGGGCGTGTCGAGGGTGGCATCCCAAGGTCACCCGGCGGTGACGATGCGACGTCGAACGGTGCATCCCAATGACTCGTCGCCGGCAGGAGGAACGCGAACAGATCCACCGGCACGCGCTCGCGCAACGCTGCGCGCGACAGGATGCGGCTCACCTCATTGATTTGCAGGTCGAAGTACATTGCATAGACGACCAGCAGCGTGTCTTCGGGGCGCCACGCAGCGGGCTGTGTGCGCAGCAGCCAGTACTCGAACGGGCGCGCGGTCAACGAGGCGAGCCCGTCATTGACGCCCGCCGTGTATCGCTCGATCAGTTGCCTCTGGTCGGGGGGCAACGCTGCGAGCGACATCCGTGCGCGCTCGCGGAAGCGGTGCGGGCGGTCGCGGCGATCAAGCTCGAGCGCCGACGGACCGATCAGTGCGGACATCTCGCCCGCCGCGACGCGGCGCAGCAAATCCATCTGGAAGAAGCGATCCTGCGCGTGCACGAAGCCAGTACCAAAAGCCAGGTCAGCGCGGGTGCTGCCTCGCAGCGTTGGCACGCCGAGCGCGTCGCGTTCGATAGTCACCGGCGCGGCTAGCGCTAATACATCGTGCGTACCGTCGAGCTGCGGCAGGCTAGCGCGCAACGTCATCCAGCCCGCGATTGCAGTCGCCGCGAGGATGATGGCGAGGGCGCACAACAGCGTCACCAGCCACGCTGAATACCGTTTTCGTAAGGAGAGGCCCGGACGATTCATGGCCGACCCTAGGCCTCATAGTTGACGTCCTGTCACCAGGCGCAGCAGGACTCTCGCCGAGCTCAAGTTAAGCCACGCCAAGACGGCGCAACGCGCGTTTGCACTCGATCAATGAGCCGCGGCGCGCGGCCATCGGCGAGGCGTTGTCAGCGACGTTTGCGCATCACGTCCCAACATTGCCGGTGATCCATTCGCCTGAGGAGCCGCCGCCGCATCCATTCACGGCGATAGTGGCCGATGACGAGCAGCGCAGCGACGGTCAGCCCGAATGAACCCACGACAATCCCCGCCCACGAGTCAGTCACGGAAGACTCCTTTGCATTGCACAATCTGATCCAGCTTACAGGACAGCACAGGACTCGATCGGACGCCGATCGAGCCGCGCGTCATGTCAGGATCAAGAGGTAAAGCGTTTGATGCAAGTGACACTCAACGGATCCGCGCTGCAGCCTTGAGAACCGAGTGACCGTTGACGGTGACAAGAGGCCGCCGTTGCCCGGACGTGAGCCTTTCCAGCGTAACGAGTTGGTGTTCGACAAGGGTTACCAGATCGGCATGGTCCAGGTCGATCTGGTCTGGGGCGTCCTTGAGCAGCATCAGGGTTGCAAATTCATGAGGACTCAGCACTGTCGTCTCCTAGGTAATAGGTGCTTCATTCGCTGGGAACTTGACTTGGTCGCCGCGCGCCGCGCTATGTGAAAGATTGCGGATGCGGGGCCTTTGCGGCGTCCGGGTGCGTTGCGCACCCAAGGGCACCATCTTAATGCGATGGCGGCTCAATGATCAATATGTGGGAAAAAATGTTTTTCCAGATGAATCGGGTTACACCGGGTTGACGCACAGGCGGTGTACGAACATCAGGCGCGCGTCGCCGGCAAACGTACCTCAACTCGGGACGAGGATGCCGTCGAGCACGGCAAGCATGCGCTGCCAATGCAAGCCTTCCCAGAAGATACGTCCGCAGAGATCGCAGTTGGTAAACCGTTCGTAGCAGTCAAATACGGGTGCCGGTACGCGTTGCTGGACCCCTGACTTGTCGACTTTGCGCAGCGGCGCGTTGCAGTGCATGCATAGCGTGAAAGGTCGCGCACTGCGCGCGAGGTCGAGCCGCTCGAAGATCTCGCGCAGTTGTAGCGCTGACTGACGCGCTCGCACAAAACAGCCATGTGTGATGTCGCGGCGCTTAAGCAGTTCGCAATCGCGCGTCAGCACGATGCGGTGATCGCGGGCTGCGGCCTCTGCGATCGCGCCATGCTCGGACGCGGTGTTCCATAGCGTATCGAAGCCGGTCACGCGCAGCAGGCGCGCGAGCCCGCCGAGATGCCTATCCGCGATAAAGCGCGTCACGCGCAGCGGATGGTCACGCAACTGCAACAGGGGCGTGATATCGAATGCCTCGAAGGTCGGGTAGACGGCAACGCGATCGCCTTCGCGCAGGATCCGTTCGAAGCCGGCCGATTCCCCATTGATGAGGATCAGTTCGACCTCGGTATGCGGGACGCCGAGCGCCTCCAGTGTGTGCTTGAGCGTCGCGGCATGCGCGCAGGCACGTTCGAAGTCCC
This sequence comes from Caballeronia sp., assembly GCF_049581465.1. Taxonomy (GTDB): domain Bacteria; phylum Pseudomonadota; class Gammaproteobacteria; order Burkholderiales; family Burkholderiaceae; genus Caballeronia. Next base: position 3,159 of record NZ_JBAUSA010000114.1, read on the forward strand.
GTTGGCGCAATGCAGGCGGAAGGAAATCGTTCAGCTCTTCGTAGAAGCGGAAAGTAGCAACGACCATTGCGCTAAGGGTAGGGCGCCCGGTCAAAATATTCCCTGAGAAGATCCGTGAGTCTCCAAACCGGACAGGGCCGGCGGCAATGCCCATCAAAACCAGCGGCTTGCAACGCAGACATCGAGTCTTCGGGATGGATGCTGCTCAGTGCAACGATGAACCGCTCTGCATGAGTCGGAGCCGCGGTGACGTTGCGGACAAACGCGAAATCGGTGGCGATGTCCAGACGTTTGTCCAACAGTAAAGCCTGAGCGCCCCATTCATCGAGAAGCCGGCGGGTCGAACACAGGTCTTGCGCGTAGATCGACGGAAAGCCTTTAAAGCCTAACAGCAGCGCCATTGACTCGCCTGCCGGCGCCTCAGCATGTGCGACGATCACTCGGCGGAACATCGGCAGAATTGCGGTGAATTTCTTCCGGTTCCAAAGCGAATGCTGGTTCGTATTGTCGTAGGGCAGACGGTTTGTCACTTCAATCTCGACGGCGGGACTGTGTGTTTCCGACGGCGAGTGGTCTTGCATTGCGTTGCACAATGCGCCGCCGAGGGGCGATTCCAGTTTTGGATCTTTGTCTTTGGATCTTTGCTTTCTTTGTTGTCTATTTTAGCTCCGTTGCTCGCTAAATCCCAGTTCCGGCGGCCTCCAGCCCCGCAACGCAATGCTGCGTCAGCGGGGCTTCGCCAGCCACTGCACGAGCGATCAGCGCATCGGGCTCGGCGACTGGAATTCCTTGCGCCCGGTACCACGCAGCGTCGTAGTACGTGTTGCTATAGCGTTCGCCGCTATCGCACAGCAGGCTCACGATAGATCCTTGCTCGCCCGCTTCCCTCATGCGCTCGGCCAGATACAGGACACCCACGAGATTGGTCCCTGTCGAGCCGCCCACGCGACGTCCGAAGCGGCTGGCCAGATAGCGCATTGCAGCAAAGGACAATGCATCCGGCACCTTGAGCATTGCGTCGATACAGGTCGGAATAAAGGAGCGTTCAACCCGCGGACGACCGATGCCTTCGATCTTCGAGCCGACGTCCAGGGTCAGGCTGCTGTCCGGCTGGCCTGCCAGCGTGCCTTTGAAATAGTCGAAAAACACGGAATTCTCGGGGTCGGCGCAAAGAATTCGCGTTTCATATCGACGGTACGCAACGTAGCGGCCCAAGGTCGCGATCGTGCCGCCGGTGCCCCCGCTGGACACGATCCAGGCCGGCACCGGGTGCTCCTCGTCGGCCATCTGCTTGAAGATCGACTCGGCGATGTTGTTGTTGGCGCGCCAGTCGGTCGCACGCTCGGCATAGGTGAACTGGTCCATGAAATGGCCGCCGGTTTCCGTGGCAAGCCGGTGCGATTCCGCGTAGATATCCGCGGGATTGCCAACCAGATGACAGTGCCCGCCATAGAACTCGATCGCCGCGATTTTTACCTGGGAAGTGCCAGCGGGAATCACCGCAACGAAGGGCAGGCCGAGCAGTCGCGCGAAGTACGCTTCGGAAATGGCCGTTGATCCGCTGGACGCTTCTACTACCGTGCTCTTTTCACGTAGCCAGCCATTGCAAAGCGCATAAAGAAACAACGATCGCGCCAGACGATGTTTCAGGCTGCCGGTCGGATGGCTGGATTCATCCTTGAAATAGAAATGGATGGCCGGATAACCGGGCAGGTCCAGCGGAATCAGGTGGGTATCGGCGGAGCGGTTGAAGTCGGCTTCGATCTTGCGAATCGCTTCACGAGTCCATTCGGAACGCGGCATGGCAATCTCCACCGAAATGACGGCTGACAGGAGATCAGGCGAGGGCGATGCGGCTTGAGCGCCAGCACTATTGCACTGCGCCAAGTGCTACGCACGAGCCTCGAACCCGCGAACCACAGATGGCC
>NZ_JBAUSA010000115.1:0-6753 GCF_049581465.1 Caballeronia sp.
TACGCCGGATCAATATCGCGAATATGCGGATGTAGCCCGCCGATACGGCTTCTACGCGTCGCGCGGATCGGATTTCCACGGGACGGGCGAGGGCCGTATCGACCTTGGCCAGTTGCCGCAGCTTCCCGCGGATCTCAAGCCGATCTGGGACTACCTGACTTAGTACCTAACTTAAGCCCACGCCGAGTCAGCACGATCCGATCGATTTGCGGTTATTCTCGCGGTTTTAGCGGCGTCCGTTCCGGCGACGCCGCTTGATCGCGCGTCGCAACGCCCGATCAAGCGAAAGCGCGAACGAACCTGCTGAAACGCCCATCGGCGCGACAGCATTTACGCGACCCCATCGATCATTCCGGCTAACCGCTACGTTGAATCGTTATGTCTCAATTTTTTCGAATTCATCCGGACAATCCGCAGCCGCGCCTGATAAACCAGGCGGTGCAGATCATCAACGACGGTGGCATCGTCGCGTTGCCGACCGATTCCAGCTACGCGCTTGCGTGCCATCTCGACGACAAAAACGCGGTCGAACGCATTCGCCGTATTCGCCAGCTCGATGAGAAGCAACTTCTGTCGTTGCTGGTGCGCGATTTGTCGGAACTGGCGAATTTCGCGATCGTCGACAACCGGAATTATCGTCTGATCAAATCCGTGACGCCGGGTCCTTACGTGTTCGTGCTGCAGGCGACCAAGGAAGTGCCGCGGCGCTTGTCGCATCCGTCGCGCAAGACGATCGGCCTGCGCGTGCCGCACCATGCAATTACGCTTGCATTGCTGGAGGCGCTTGGCCAACCGCTGCTTGGCTCGACGCTGATCCTGCCACCCGACACCCACCCGCTCAACGACGCCGAAGAAATCCGTGAACGGCTGGAACAGCAGATTGATCTTGTCATCGACGCCGGCGCGTGCCCGGCGGAGCCGTCGACCGTGATCGATCTTACCGGCGATGTGCCGGTGCTGGTGCGCCCGGGCCGCGGCAGTCTCGAACCGTTTGGCCTGACACTGGATGCGACGCAATGACACTACAAAACTGACCGCTTGATGCTGGGTCAGTGAGTTGCTTTATAAATTGGCTGCACACGCTACCGCCGTGCCCGACGCTCGCGAACCTTGGCATGTGAGAAGCCCGCATGGCGCGCCCTGATTGGCGCCACAACTGCTTGATACAATAGCGAGCTATGGATTCCTCCCTGATACAAACCATCGCGGTCTACGCGCTTCCCGTGATCTTCGCGATTACGCTGCACGAGGCTGCTCACGGCTACGCGGCCCGACTTCTTGGCGACAACACGGCCTACGTTCTTGGCCGAGTGTCGGTCAACCCGATGCGCCACATCGACCCGATCGGCACGCTCGCCATTCCCCTGATCCTTTATTTCGCGACGAGCGGCGCGTTCATGTTCGGCTACGCCAAGCCAGTGCCGGTGGCCTTCGGCAACCTGCGCAATCCCCGTTGGGGCAGCTTGTGGGTCGCTGCCGCCGGGCCAGCATGCAACTTCGTGCAGGCGCTGATCTGGGGCGTGGTCGCGGTGTTGTTCGCGGCCTTCAACGTTGATGAGCCATTTCTGACCCGCATGGCCGCGGCGGGCGTCGGCGTGAACCTGGTGCTCGGCGTGCTCAACCTGTTTCCGCTGCCGCCGCTCGACGGCGGGCGCGTACTGATGGCGTTGCTGCCCGTGCGTGCTTCAATCATGTTCGCGCGGCTCGAACCGTACGGTTTTTTCATTGTGATGGCGCTTGTCGTAACCGGCACGCTGACGCGTTTCTGGCTCGGACCGCTGGTGAGCGCCGCGTATATTGCGGTGTCGGCCGTCCTGAATCCCCTTGCTTCGCTTCTACAATAAAGCCATGTTCCCTGATCGTATCTTCTCTGGCATGCGGCCGACCGGCTCGCTGCACCTAGGCCACTATCACGGCGTGCTCAAGAACTGGGTGCGGCTGCAGTCCGAGTATCCGTGCTTTTTTGCGGTCGTCGACTGGCACGCGCTGACGACCCACTACGAAACGCCCGAAATCATCGAGAAGAACGTCTGGGAAGTGCTGATCGACTGGCTCGCGTCGGGTATCGATCCGGCACAAGCCACGCTCTTCATCCAGAGCCGGGTGCCGGAACACGCCGAACTTGCCCTGCTGCTCGGCATGAGCACGCCGCTCGGCTGGCTTGAGCGGGTTCCGACCTACAAGGAGCAGATCGAGAAGCTGAAGGAAAAGGATCTGACCACGTACGGCTTTCTCGGTTATCCCGTGTTGATGGCGGCCGACATCCTGCTGTATCGCGCGTCGCTCGTGCCGGTGGGCGAGGATCAGGTGCCGCACGTCGAAATGACGCGCGAGATCGCGCGCCGCTTCAACTATTTGTACGGCCGCGAGAAGGACTTCGAGGAAAAGGCCGTCGACGCCGCCAAGCGGCTTGGCGGCAAGCGTTCGAAGCTGTATCACGAACTGCGTGTGGCGTATCAGCAGGAAGGGGACAACGAGGCGCTCGAACAGGCGCGGGCGATGTTGCAGGAATCGCAAAGCCTGTCCATGAGCGATCGTGAGCGGCTGTTCGGATACCTCGAAGGCGCGCGCAAGATCATCCTCGCCGAGCCGCATGCGCTGCTGACTGAAGCGTCGCGCATGCCTGGCCTCGATGGCGCGAAAATGTCGAAGTCGTATGGCAACACCATCGGCTTGCGCGAAGATGCCGCGACCATCACGAAGAAAGTCCGCACCATGCCAACCGATCCGGCCCGCGTCCGCCGCACGGATCCGGGCGATCCGGACAAGTGCCCGGTGTGGCAACTGCACCAGGTCTATACCGACGAGGCGACCCATGAATGGGTGCAGAAGGGCTGCCGCACCGCTGGAATCGGGTGTCTCGACTGCAAGCAACCGGTCATCGAAGGGATCCTGCGCGAGCAGCAGCCCATGCTCGAGCGCGCGCAGAAGTACATGGACGACCCGTCGTTGGTGCGCGCGATCGTGGCCGACGGCTGCGACAAGGCGCGCAAGTTCGCGGTGGAAACCATGCGCGACGTTCGCGACGCAATGGGCCTTTCCTATAACTGATGCAACCGATGCCGACGTTCGCGCCGCATACGCCACCCACATCCGCCAGTGCGTGGATCGAGCAATGGGCGCATCTGGTGGGTGCGGGCGGTGCCGTGCTCGACGTCGCATCGGGAAACGGCAGGCACGCGCGCTATTTTGCATCGCGCGGGCACGCGGTGCTGGCGCTGGATCGCGACGCCGCAGCGCTCGCGAATCTCGATGGCGTGGCGCACGTGACAACCCGCCAGGCCGACCTGGAAGACGCGAGTTGGCCGCTCGCGGCCCATGAAAAATTCGCTGCCGTCGTGGTCACGAACTACCTGCATCGCCCCTTGTTCCCGTATTTCGTCGACGCCCTCGCGCCCGGCGGCGTGCTGCTCTATGAAACCTTCGCCGCGGGCAACGAGCGATACGGCCGGCCATCGAATCCGGCGTTCCTGCTCAACCCCGGCGAGTTGCTCGAACTAGCAAAGGGAACAAACGGAGCCAGCGGCCCGCTGCGAGTTATCGCTTATCAGGATGGATTCATCAGCGTTCCACGTGCATCCTGTGTGCAACGCATTTGCGCTGTGCGCGAACCCGCGTTCGCCCAATCAGGGATTACCGAACGTAACAACGTAGTCGGGCCGGATCGTTACGTCCTGCCGGGCTAATCCGCTACAATCGCGGTTTACCGATCAAATTCATAGCGTTTCATGACAAACGGAACACACGGCGGCATTCAGATCCGCGGCAGCATTCCTGCAATCGTCACACCGATGCACGAAGACGGCAGTCTCGACCTGCCGGCGTTTCGAAAGCTGATCGATTGGCATGTGGAAGAGGGCACGAACGGGATTGTCGTTGTCGGTACGAGCGGCGAATCGGCCACGCTCTCCGTCGAAGAGCATGTGCTGATGGTGAAGACCGCCGTGGACCACGCGGCGAAGCGCTTTCCGATCATCGCGGGGGCGGGCGGCAACTCCACATCCGAGGCCGTCGCGCTCGCCAAGGCTGCGAAAGAAGTCGGCGCGGACGCCACGTTGCAAGTCGTGCCCTATTACAACAAGCCGACGCAGGAAGGCATGTACCAGCACTTCCGCAAGATTGCGGAGTCTGTCGACTTGCCTTTGATCATGTACAACGTGCCCGGCCGGACAGTCGCCGACATGAACCACGAGACCGTGCTGCGCCTCGCTGGCGTACCGGGCATCGTAGGTATCAAGGAAGCGACGGGCAATATTGACCGCGCCGCGCACCTGATCAAGCATGCACCGGCGCACTTTGCGATCTACAGCGGCGACGATCCGACTGCCATCGCGCTGATGCTGCTGGGCGGCCACGGCAATATCTCGGTCACCGCCAACGTAGCGCCCCGTGCAATGAGCGAGATGTGCCGCGCAGCGCTCGCGGGCGACGCTATTACCGCCCGCAAGATCCATTTGAGCCTCTTGTCGTTGCACAGGCAAATGTTTTGCGAGTCGAATCCGATTCCCGTGAAATGGGCGCTCGCCGCGCTCGGTCGCATGGAAGGCGGGATTCGCTTGCCGTTGACGCCGCTTGATGCCCGCTATCACGATGTCGTACGTGACGCCTTGCGCGAAACCGGCCTGCTTGCCTGAAGGTTTGCGGCGGTGCGTGGCCCGAAGTCCAGGCGCGCGCCACCCAGGCCGGGTGATGGCTCGCAAGAGCTTTAGCCTTTCCGTGTCATCAACCGTCGTTCATCGACCCGTTTCCGGCTTCGCTTCGGGTTTGTTCTCCCACGGCTTAGCTCCCAGGCAACGTGCATTCAGCAACACGAAGGACCCAATGAAACGTTCTGCATTATTCACTCACGCTTGCCGCCTGAGCGTGTTGTCGCTTGGAATTGGCACCCTCATCTCGTTGGCCGGTTGTGACACCTTGAACGACTGGCTCGCGCCGGATCGCGTCAATTACAAGGGCGCTGAAACTGCGCCAACTTTGACGGTTCCGTCGGACTTGAGCCCGGCCGTCATTAGCCAGAATTATGCCGCGCCGCCCAAGCTGAACACGCTTGGCGGTGCTGCGCCGCGCGCGCTGACGCCGGCAGGCAACGCCACCGTCGGCGTGCCTTCACCGCAAGATCCGTTTGGCATGCACGTCGAAAAAGATGGCGATCGCCGCTGGCTGGTGGTCGATGGCCGTTCGCCCGACCAGTTGTGGCCGCAGTTGCAGGAATTCTGGGAAGAGAACGGCTTCACGCTCAAGACCGACGCACCCGCCACCGGCATCATGGCGACGGACTGGGCCGAAAACCGCGCGAATATTCCCGACGACTGGTTCCGCAACAGCGTGGGCAAGCTGATCGACTTTGCTTATTCATCGGGTACCCGGGACCAGTTCACCACGCTCGTCGAGCGCGGTGCGACCAATTCCACAGACATCTCCATCAGCCACAGCGCCATGGAAGAGGTGATGACAGGCCAGGACAAGACCTCGTCGAAATGGGAAGAGCGGCCGCGCAATCCGGCGCTCGAAGCCGCGTTTCTCGCGAGGCTGATGCAAAAATTCGGCTTGACGGACGCACAGTCGAAGCAATTGCTCACCGACGCCGTTCCGGCCGGCGCCAGCGTCTCGCTGGACCAGGCGGGGGGCAGTTCCACGCTCGATCTCTCCGAGCCGTTCGATAGCGCGTGGTTACGCGTGGGTCTGGCGCTGGATCGTACGAATTTCACGGTCGACAATCGTGATCGCGCGAAGGGTCTGTATTACGTGCGCTATTCAGATTCCATGCAGGAACTGAAGAAAGACGGGCTGCTTGGACGTCTGTTCAGCGGCGGGACGCCGAAACCGACACGTGAGTTCATGGTCAATGTGCGTCCGAAGGCCGACGCGATCACGCAAATTGCCGTGGTCGACGCAAACGGCGCAATCGACAATTCCACCGACGCACAGCGCATCGTCTCGTTGCTGCACGCGCAGCTGAACTAGGTTCGCCGCGTATGCGCTTTGCCAGTCTCGGCAGCGGCAGTGAAGGCAACGCGCTGCTTGTCGAGTCGGTGAGCGGCACGACCACCACGCGCGTGCTGCTCGACTGCGGTTTTTCGGCAAAGGAAGTCGTGCGCCGGCTTGCCCGGCTCGGCGTTGGCCCCGATCAGCTCGATGCCATCCTCATTACGCACGAGCATGCAGATCACATTGGCGGCGCGCTGACACTGGCGCGCAAGTGGTCCATTCCGATGTACATGAGTTGGGGAACGGCACGTGCAGTAGGCGCGGACGAAGCACCGGTCGAGCTGAACGTGCTGTGGGGCGACGAGAGCGTCGCTGTGGGCAATCTGGAGGTGTGTCCCTACACGGTGCCCCACGATGCGCGCGAACCGCTCCAGTACGTCTTCTCGGACGGCGTAAGCCGCTTGGGGGTGCTGACCGACGTCGGTGTTGCTACGCCTCACATCACCAGCGTGTTGAGCGGTTGTGACGCCCTGGTGCTCGAGTCGAATCACGACGCAGCCATGCTCGCCTCAAGCCGCTATCCGGCTTCTTTGAAGGCGCGTATTGGCGGTATGCATGGTCATTTAAACAACGACGCCGCGGCCGGTATTCTCGCGTCGCTCGATCGCTCGAAGCTGCGTCATCTCGTGGCCGCTCATCTTAGCCAGGAAAACAACCTGCCCGAACTCGCGCAAGCGGCATTCGCCGCCGTGATAGGGGGCTCGTTGGCCGACGTGGTCGTCGCGACGCAGGCCGACGGCTTTGACTGGCTTTCGCTATAAAAGT
>NZ_JBAUSA010000116.1:0-2148 GCF_049581465.1 Caballeronia sp.
ACAGGTATTTTGTACTACTACTTTTTGTCAATTTATCTATGGATCGATTCGCTCACGTTGCTTGCCTCTTCCCGTAACGGTGCGCCAACGAACTGGCACACCGTCACGGCTCTCAATGCTCAGGCCCCCGACTTATCTATCCAGTCGAGATATTCCGCACACTCATCCGAGCCAACTCTTGATCGTGCTCGCCATGACGTTGCTCGAGATGCCATAGCGGTCATGCAAGGTCGGCAGCGCGCCCGCAGCGAGAAACTCATCGGGCAGTGCGATCTGACGGTACATCGGCGTGACGCCGGCCGTGAGCAGCGTGGTCGCGACCGCTTCGCCGAGACCGGCGACCACCGAATGATTCTCGGCGACCACGACCATCCGGCCCGTGCGCCGGGCTTCGCGCAGGATCGTCTCGGTATCGAGCGGCTTGATGGTCGGCACATGCAGCACCGCAACGCCGACGTTGTCCGCTTCCAGCGTCTTCGCGACCTCCAGCGAGCGCATGGTCATGATGCCCGACGAGATGATCAGCACTTCAGCGCCATCGCGCAGCAGCTTCGCCTTGCCCAGTTCGAACTGGTAGTCGTACTCATCGAGTACGGCCGGAACGTTGCCACGCAGCAGGAGCGCATACACCGGGCCGTTATGCGCGGCGATCGCAGGCACCATCTGCTCGGTGTCGAGCGCGTCGCACGGATCGATGACCGTCATGTTCGGCATGGCACGCATGAGCGCAAGATCCTCGGCCGCCTGATGGCTCGGGCCGTAGCCGGTCGTGAGGCCCGGCAGCGCGCAGATGATCTTCACGTCGAGGTTGTCTTCGGCGATCGCCTGGTGCATGAAGTCGTATGCGCGACGGGTCGCGAAGACCGCATACGTCGTCACGAACGGCTGGGCGCCTTCATGCGCCATGCCGGCGGCCGCCCCCATCAGCAGTTGCTCAGCCATCCCCATCTGATAGTAGCGCTCTGGAAACTCCTTCCCGAAGATATGCAGGTCGGTGTACTTGCTGAGGTCGGCGGTCATGCCGACTATGTTTGTCTTCTCCCGCGCCAGTTGCGCCAACGCATGGCCGAACGGCGCGGAACGCGTGAGTTGTCCTTCGCCTGCAATGGAGGCGATCATCGCCGAGGTCTTCAGGCGCGGCTTCGTGATAGTGGTGTCGCTCATGCTTGTCTCCCTGCTTCGAGTGCTGCGAGCGCCAGTTGCCACTCATGGGCATCGACGCGGATGAAATGGTTCTTTTCCCGTTCTTCGAGGAACGGCACGCCGCAGCCCATGCGGGTATCGCACACGATAATCCGTGGCTGCGGCTTCGGATGATTGCGCGCGGCATCGAAGGCCGCCTTCACGACATTGATGTCGTTGCCGTCGACACGCTGCGTGAACCAGCCGAACGCTTCGAGCTTCTCGACGAGCGGTTCGAACGCCATGATCTTCGACGAGGGACCGTCGGCTTGCTGGTTGTTGACGTCGACCATGGCGATCAGGTTGTCCAGCTTCCAGTGAGCGGCCGACATAAGGCCTTCCCAGATCGCGCCCTCATCGAGTTCGCCGTCGGAGAACAGCGTGTAGACGAACGCATCTGAGCCCTTGCGCTTCAGACCAAGGCAGCGGCCCACCGCGATCGTGAGACCGTGGCCGAGCGAGCCGCCCGACATCTCCATGCCGGGCGTGTAGCTCGCCATGCCGGACATCGGCAACCGGCTGTCGTCGCTGCCGTAGGTTTCGAGTTCTTCCGGTGGCAGAAAGCCCGCTTCGAAGAGCGCTGCGTAAAGCGCGATCGCATAGTGACCGTTGGACAAGAGGAAGCGGTCGCGGCCTTCCCACTCGGGGTTGTCGGGTTGGTAGCGCATGGCGCCGAAGTAGGAAACCGCGAGTACATCGGCGATGTCGAGTGCCTGGCCGATATAGCCTTGCCCCTGTACTTCGCCCATCAGCAAGGCGTTTCTGCGAATCCGATAGGCGCGCTCGGCGAGCGTCACCGCATCTGATGACGGACTGTTCATGGTGTCTCCTTGATTTAAAAAATGAGTCTTTGCAGCAGAAGGTGTCAGCGATTGACGCTCTTGGCTGGCACGAGGAAAACAAGCCCGGCACCGATGACGATGGCGACGGAGATAAAGATGAGTCCGGCCGTCGACTTACCGGTCA
>NZ_JBAUSA010000117.1:0-1644 GCF_049581465.1 Caballeronia sp.
GTCGATTGCAGCAACGAGGGATTCATCGCAGTGGCGGCATTTGGCATCGTCTCGCGCGACGCGGCGCTTGGATCGTTCTCGCTCCACTTCCGCCGCGACCGGACGCTGTTGCCGCACGAAACTCGCCTGCTTGAAACGCTGGGCAAGCATCTCGGCACCGCGCTGCAAAACAATCGTCTGGCGAGCGCCTCGCGCCAGCTTGCCGTGGCGCAAGAGCGGCATCTGGTGGCGCAGGGTTTGCACGACAGCATTGCGCAGAGCCTGAATTTCCTGAAGATGCAACTGCACTTGCTCGAAGGCGCGTCGGCCCGTGACGACATGGGCGAGGTGCGCGAGATCGTGCCTTTGCTGCGGGGAGGTCTGGACGAGAGTTACGAGGACGTACGCGAGTTGCTGGTCAACTTCCGGACCAAGTTCGGCACGGGTGACCTGCTCGATGCGGTGAGGGAAACCGCAACGCGTTTCGAGCGTCAGACCGACGCCACCGTCGAACTCGACTGCGACGAAGCCGGTGGATTGCCCTTGCCGCCCGACCAGCAGTTGCAGGTGCTATTCATCCTTCAGGAAGCGCTCTCGAACATTCGCAAGCATGCGTCGGCGTCGCGCGTGAAAATCGCTATCAGGAACGCGCGTGACTTTCATTTGACGATAGAAGACGACGGTGACGGCTACGATCCCGCCGACATTGCCGGCCGGGGCGAAGCGCACGTCGGCTTCCACATCATGCGCGAACGGGCGGCACGGCTTGGCGCGCGACTTGAGCTGGATGGCACGCCTGGTGGGGGCGCCCGCGTTGATCTCCTGTTGCTTGCCAACATGAGGCAAGCGGCATGACTATCCGCATTCTGCTTATAGACGACCACACGCTGTTTCGCTCCGGCGTGCGCGCCCTGCTCGCGCGCCAGCCCGACTTCGACGTAGTGGACGACGCCGCCGATGGTATTGAAGGGATCAAGCGTGCGAAGCAGCATCGACCGGATGTCGTGTTGCTCGATCTGAACATGCCGGGGTTATCCGGGATTGAGACGTTGCAACTGCTGCAGCAGGATTTGCCCGGCACTGCGGTCATCATGCTGACCGTATCGGAAGATGTGGACGAACTGACGATGGCGTTGCGCGAAGGCGCTTGTGGCTATCTGCTGAAAAACATGGAAGCCGATACACTCGCTGCGATGATCCGGCGCGCGGCGCAAGGCGATTCGGTGATCGCCGATAGCATGACGCAACGGCTAATTGCGCAAATGAGGATGCCGGCAAGGGTGGAAGCCGTGCCGGTGGTGGCGCTGGACACGCGCGATGCGCCGGCGTTGACACCGCGTGAGCGCGACATTGTGAGGATTATTTCGCGCGGCGCGAGCAACAAGGACATTGCACGTGAACTGGATCTGGCCGAAAGCACGGTGAAAATCCATGTGCGGAATGTGCTGCGCAAGCTTAGTCTGTCGAGTCGCATGCAAATTGCGATTTATGCGCTTAAGCGGCCGGAGTAGCCTGCTGGCGGCTTTGGAGCGGGTTCTGATTGCGGCGAGTGTGGGGGTAGGGTGGAGGGGTGCTGCTCGCGGAGAGTGTGGGGCTAGGATTGAGTCCTTCTGCTTGCGTGGTCGTTCTGCTTAAGTCGGATTTTCTTGCTTATTTCTGTTAGCC
>NZ_JBAUSA010000118.1:0-3443 GCF_049581465.1 Caballeronia sp.
GCCTTGGGCTGGGGCGTCGGCGCCTGTGTCTGGCCGGCGTTGCGCTTTTCGGCCGCTGCGAGCGTGGATCTTCGAGCGGACGGCAGCGCCCGGGTGGTGTGCGGCACGCAGGACATCGGCACCGGCACATACACGGTGCTCGCACAACTGGTCGCCGAAGAGACCGGGATTCCACTCGATCGCATCGAGGTCGGTCTCGGCGATTCGGTCTTGCCACCGGGACCGGTTTCGGGCGGCAGCGCGGTGACCGCATCCGTGATTCCCGCGGTGCTCGACGCGGTACGTTCGGCAATTAAGCTGTTGCTGTCGCGCGCGGTGACCGTCGACGGTTCCCCGTTCAAAGGTACGGACGAAGATGCAATCGCATTCAGCGCTGGGCATGTGCATCGCAAGGGCGACGCGCCGGAGCGCGGCGTGCCGTTCGATCAGATCCTCGAAGCAGCGAAGATGAGCGCAGCGTCAGGCAGCGGGAGTGCCAAAGGCGGCTTCGACGATCCGCTAAAAAAGCGCTTCTCCATCTACTCCTACGGCGCGCACTTCGCCGAAGTCACATGGCAGCCGGAAATCGCACAGCTGCGCGTGAACCGCGTCGTCACAGTGATCGACGGAGGACGCATGATCAACCCGCGGGCTGCCCGCAACCAGATCGAGGGTGCGGTCGTGATGGGTGTCGGCATGGCGCTGTTCGAGCACACCCTGTACGACAGGCAGACGGGCGCACCGATCAACAGCAATCTGGCCGATTACATCATCGCATCGAACGCGGATACTCCTGAACTCGACGTGACCTTTCTCGATCATCCGGACACCGTGTTCAATGAGCTCGGCGCTCGCGGGATCGCGGAGATCGGCCTTGCGGGCGTAGCGGCCGCGATTACCGACGCCACCCATCATGCAACCGGCGTGCGCGTGCGCAAGCTGCCAATCATGATCGAAGATCTGCTGGCTGCAGAAATGGCTTGATCACAGCCTGGTTACGTCGGCCCGTTTAGGTACGTGCGTCGAACCCTGCTTGTAAGGCCGCCTCTCAGTCAGCTTTCGATGGATAACCTGTTTTGCGGCGAACAAGGTTGCCGCGAATCCGTCCAAAGCACGTGCCCATTGCATCTGCGGTGTCGCGATTATCGTCCACTACGAGTATGGACAGCGGGACCCCGGGAAGGGAAAGCTCCGGCAAAGACGGTGTACGAGTGATGTTTGACGTAGAAGTCCGCTTCAGGGTCAGCGTAAATTCGCTGCCGCCACTCCTCGGAACACGTCGACTAGCAGCAGTTCGCCCGCACCGGCCACACGACGGCGCGCTCCCTACTGCTCTTGTGTAGTTATCCGAATGACAAATGGATTTATGCAGAATTGACTAAATTATCTTATTATAATTTAGTCATACGCGGTTTTTTGCCACGTTTTTTCGCAAACTTGTCTCGGTACCACTGAGCCTTGAATGTCATGACCCCTCCTTCGCATGCCTCGCCCAGTGACATAAGTGGCGTCACCGGAGTACATACGGCGTACTCAATTTCTACGCCTTGGCAGTGCGCCCAACAAGCGGGTTCAGGCAGTAATGGCTGCGTGGGCTGAGCAAGGGGCTCTCAGGTTGATTCAAATGTCGGCTTGGCATCGCACACCGGCCCCTCGTGATACAGAGCGCCGCATATTCTTTGCCTGGAGCAACCCGCACGCACAAGCCGTCGGAATTCTTCGTCGAGCATTGCGTCGGTGGCGGTCTCGTTCGCGGGGGCCGCGACCGTCTATCTGATCCACAGCCGCGCGAAGATTTTCGACAATTACCACGCACCTAGGCGGAAATGCGCGTATCGTCGTTTCTGCTGCTGCGCATTGGCGTGTAGATTATGCTGACCGGCTTCTCCGAATTGCTGGTCCCCGTCGCGACGCTGCAACCGGTTGCCAGATACGAGCGTATCAGACAGGAGACATCTCATGTGCCGCTGGCTCGCTTATTCCGGCAAACCGCTTCAGTTGGAAACGGTGCTGTTCAACGCGAAGCATTCGCTGATCGATCAGAGCGTGCATTCGCGGCTCGGCCACACGACCACCAATGGTGACGGCTTCGGGATCGGCTGGTACGGCCATCGGACCGACATTCCTTTTCGCTACCGCTGCATCCAGCCCGCATGGAGCGACCGCAATCTGCGCGAAGCGGCGCGGGCGATCCACGCGCCGATGTTCGTCGCGCACGTGCGCGCGGCGACCGACACGCCGTCGCAGGAAACCAACTGCCATCCGTTCCGTCACGGCCGGTGGATGTTCGCGCACAACGGCCTCGTGCGCAACTATCCGGCGGTGCGCCGCGATCTAATGGTCGCGATCGACCCCGAACTGTTCCCATCGATCGAAGGCTCGACCGATTCCGAAGTGCTGTTCTTCCTAGCGCTCACGTTCGGTCTCGAGCGGGCGCCCGTCACTGCTCTCGAACGGATGGTGGCGTTCGTCGAGGAAACCGGCCGCCGCCACGAGGTCGATACACCGGTGAACATGACCGTCTGCGCAACCGACGGCCAGCAGATCGTCGCGGTGCGCTATTCAAGCGAGAGGCAGTCACGCTCGCTGTTTCACAACACGTCGTTCCGTCATTTGCACGAGTTGTATCCCGACGATCCGCGCATCGCGATGGCCGGGCAGGATGCGTTTCTGGTCCTTTCCGAGCCGCTCGCCGATTTGACGGGCTGGTGGCAAGAAATTCCGGAGAGCACGGTGATGGTGGCGCGCGGCGGCGAGGTCGAGCAGTTTCCGTTCGAGCCTCACGCGGTCTGAGTGACTTGGAAGCGACCGCTGCCTACACGTTGCGCTGAAGGCCGTTTACAGGGTCGGCTTGAGCCGATCCCCGTCGGCCCGGGTTCGGCCAGTTGCAGCCTTTCATGCTTTCGTTTCGCCGGACACTCATGCGTCTCTTTCGCGCAAGTTTCGACCTTTCAATGGCCTACATTTAACACTCGGCGAAAATCAACGAGGCGTGTAAGAGAACTTCTGGCCGCCAACGCTTGCCTCGTACATCAGCCCACCCTTGGCCACTGTAAACACAGCCATGCCTTTTCGATAGGAACCTGACGTTTTGGCATCTTTCTTGCCGCCACTTACGTTAGTAGACGTGCCCGTCGTGCCTGCCTGTGCGCCAGCCGCCGCAGTGACCGCGATCGCGTTGGCATCTGCGCCAAATTCAAAGTTACCATTGGTGAATGCTTTGAGGGCTCGTTCATCCTCGAACAAGATGAGTTCACTGTACACTTGGCCGCCAAGTTGCAAGCCCACAGTGACCTGAGTCATCGATGTATCGCCGATACGTTTGCCTTTCTCATAGACGCGACCCTTCCCATGAGCACCGCCTATACCGACCCCTCCCTTGCCAATCTTCGGAAACACAGCGTAACCATAGGCACTATGCAGAAGACTGCCGCTTTCTCCCGCATTCTTGAATAGGTTGAGGG
>NZ_JBAUSA010000119.1:0-7366 GCF_049581465.1 Caballeronia sp.
AGCCAGAGCTGTTCGGTCGCGGTATCGAAACGAAACGGCGCGAAAACGAGCGGGCGCGTCAGGGGCGCGGCCCGCGACTCCGTCGACATGGTGGCGCTCCGCAGAGGTCATGGCCAAAACTTTGACCGAGTCTATACCGCTCCCCGGTTCCGCTCAATCCGCCATGCCGGCATTCTGCACGGGTGCCCGTCGCGTAACGGCGGATCTGCGACAACGGGGCGTTCGGTGAACGTGCCCGATCATAGGTAAAGGAGAAATTATGAAGCTGTTACTTGCGAGCATCGTGTCGGCCGTCCTGCTCATGCAGGGCTGTGGCGGAAGCGCCCTGAGCGGCTCCGAGCCGCTGTCCGATTCAGCCGAAGTGCGCGCGACGCCGCTCGTCGCCCGCGTCGACAATGTGCCGACTCCAGTCAAAGGCTCCGACAACCGATTTCATGTGGTGTACGAACTGACGCTCCTCAACTTCACGGGCGCCACCGCCTCACTGCAGCGGCTCAACGTCCTCGACGCCCGCAGTAGGGCTCCTGTCGCTTCGCTCGACGCGGGCCAGATCGCGCAACGTCTGGCGGTCGCGTCGTCGCGGAGCTCGGCCTCAGCCGAACTCGGGCCGTCGCAAACCGGCCTCGTCTACCTGCACCTGAGCTTCGACGACCCGTCCGCCATCCCGGCGACGCTCACGCACGAACTCACGCTCACGCTGAACGGCCAGACCGTCACCGAAACCGTCGCGCCGACCGCGGTGAATCCGCCGACGAATCTGGTGCTCGCGCCACCGCTCAAGGGCGGCCGTTACGTCGCCGGCGACGGCTGTTGTGACTCGATCCGCCACGTGCGCGCCACCCTGCCGCTTAACGGTCATTTGTATAACGGACAGCGCTTCGCCATCGACTGGGAGCTACTCGACGCGCAAGGCCGCATTCACACCGGCGATCCGAAGGTACCGCAGAACTACGCGATCTACGGCCAGCCCGTCTACGCAGTCGCGGACGCCACCGTGATCGCCGCGGTCGACGGCATGCCGGACAGCCCGCCCGGCGCGCTGCCTGCGAACATCGGCATCGACCAGGCTGACGGGAATCACGTCATCCTCGATCTCGGCAACGCTCACTACGCGCTCTATGCGCACCTCGCGCCGAACTCGGTGAAGGTCGCACCGGGCCAGCGCGTGCGCCAGGGCGACGTGCTCGGCCACGTGGGTAGCTCGGGCAACTCGTCGGAGCCGCATCTGCACTTCCAGGTAAGCGACGGTCCGAATCCGCTGGTATCCAACGGCGTGCCCTACCTCATCGGCCAGTTCGTCTCATCGCAGCGCGGCGTGTCCACCGAGGCATTCGATCAGGCGATTGCCGACGGCCAGCCGCTCGCGCTGCAACCGCTCGACGGCTCGCCGCAGCACGTATCCGCCCTGCCGCTCGACCTCTCGATCGTGGATTTCACGCATTAAACGCGCGGTCCGGCGAGCGTTGTCTCCCGCCCCGTTTGCGCTTCTCGCGCGAATGGGGCTTTCCGCCTTCGGAGCCGCCGGAAACCGCGGCTACTGGAGCTTCCACACGATCGCCGAGATCGTTCCCTCGTCCTGAAACACGCTCACGACATCGTTGATCGAGCCGACCGGCACGTTGTTGACGACCAGCTCGAACGCGAGCCGCCGCCCACTCTTTGCGTCGATATAGCCCGCGAGCGCCTGCCCCCTGAGTACCAGCCCCTCGGCGGGAGCGGTCGCCGCCGTCACGTACGTCCCGGTCTTCGCGTGGACCTGCCCCTTCGCGCCGGCGAGCCTCGGGTCGCTTTCGAAATCGGTCACCATCGCGAGTGAACCGTCGGTCGCCAGGGTGGGCAACGCGTCGACAAACGCTGCATATACCGGCTTGCGCGTCATGCCCTGCAGCATGTCGATCACCGACGTGCCGGTTGCGGTCGTGTCACCCCCGCCGCTGCCGTCGACAAAATGCAGTTGGTCCGCGGGGACGCCGAACTGCGCCGGCAGTTCGATCTGCTCCGCGGCAAGCGCGCTGCTCATCGAGTTCGCACCGTTGTAGGCGAGCCCGAACAGCACGAGACTTGTGTCGGCGCCGATGTTATAGCTGACCTTGAGGATGAACTTCGCGTATTGTGCGTAGGGCTGCGAAACAAGTTGCGCGACCCGCACCGATGACACGTAGGTTGGCGTCGCGGGTAGCAGCTGGACCGGATTGGGCTCGATGGCCGGCGCCGTGACCGTCACGCCCGCCCGTTCCAGCGCCTCGATGAATACGGTGCGCGCGTAGTTCGACGGCTCGGTGACGCGAAACGTCCTGATGAGGGGAAACTGTCCGGTCAGCGGCGGCGCCAGATCTGCTGGCAGGTTGCCTGACACGGTGCCCACGCAGCCCGCCGAGCCGATGCAAGCAGGCAGTTCCGGATCCAGTTCCACGGCGAGCGCCGAGCCGGCCGGCCCGGTCCCTAACAACGACTGCACGGAAAACGCCGACGACTTCGGACGCCAGTCGACCGGCGCCAGCGCGCCCGCGCTCCCCTGGCCGATGATCACGTCGACCACGTCGTCGTTGACGAAAATCGGCCGTACGTCGAACTCGCCGCGAAAGTCGAACGGCTGGAACAGCCGGTCGTCGATGACGACATCGCCCGCGACCTGCTTGATGCCCTCCGCCGCGACCTGGGCGGCAAGGGCGTCGTAGCCCGCCAGAGGATCGGGCGCGCTCAGGATCGCATTGCCAAGAGAGTTCGCCTCGTTATGGTCAAGGTTGGTGAATGCCACCGTACCGTCGGGGCTGGTACGGCCGCCCATGAGGAGATCGCCGCTTGCCACCAGCACCAGATTGCCGTTCAGCGTCCCGCTCGCGTTAACCGTCCCCTGTGCGTAGACCGGTGTCGTAAGCGCATACTGCGCGCCCAGTTCGTTCAAGGCCGAGCCCACCGAAAACAGTTTGCGGACCGAACCAATCAGCAACGGCAAGCCGGCGTTCAGGTCATAGATGATCTGGCCCGATGCAAGATCGACGACGCGCAGCGACCAGGTCGAGCCTCGATAGGCGGGCTTGTTCATCACCTGCGCAATTGCTTCGGGAACCGGCAGGCTGTGGCTGTTCACGCTGGAAGAGCCGCCGCAGGCGGCAAGACAAAGTCCGCTCACGAGCAGGCTCACGGCGCGTCCCACGTTGGTCCTGAAAATTGTATTCATCGCACGACCTCGGCGAGACTGCGTCATCCTGCGAATTAAGAAACGTCCGATCGACTGTGCTTTTTTGGCGTTTTCTCCTGATATGACTCTAACCCTCGGAGGCATATCGATGTTCCCTGCCGCACTCATTCCCAAAGACCAGTTGCAAACACGCTATATCGCGCCGTTCGGACTCACTGCATTGCTTCAACCGCATAAGCCTGGTGAGTCCGTTGACTCGTTATGGATTGGCGGCCATCCCGGCGAACCGGGAATTGCTCTTTTCGTTTCTGCGCTCGATGCTGAAATTTATCGGCTCCAGTCGCTCACCATTGGCCGAGAATGGGTTCGTCATCCCCTTGAAGTTATCGGGTTTAAATACACGGTTGAACGGCTTGGAAAGGCGTGGACTAACCTAGTCTTTGGCTTCAGCGCGAACGCGCGTGGTGAGCTCGTCCGCGGTCCGTCGGGGTGTCTTTCGCTGCCTCACTACCAAGAAAGCTTTGGTCCACTGGCCGAACCAGCGACGCCAGTGATTTTCCGATTTGGCGAGCCCTTATTTGAAACAATGAAAGAGCGGTGGGATTTGATGGGCGAGCCAGATCACGCAAGCACAATAGCGACGGTGAACGCGTTAGGCGCGACAGCCGCGGGCGCTGCGCAACTCAAGGAAATAGCTGAGAAGACTTTGCGACTGGTCAAGGTTGCGCCTATCGGCGAAGCGGCCCACGAGCGAACCGACTACGCAACGTTTAACCCCCAAACATCGCAGTGGCGTTATGGGCCGACCGAAGCGCGTCAGCAACTGCATTGACGCGCTTCCGTTTGCTACCGCACGAAGTTGATTCCTCGTGCGGTGACGTACTTGCGTCACTTCACTGAATCAATTTGGTATGAGGCGTCACGCGCGGATCGTTGCAAAGCCGCGCGCAACTGCCCTCACATAACGGGGTTAGCCCAACCACGATTTGCTCGACAGTAAGCGAGCCATCGGGCGCTCTTCCCGTCATCTCATCCGTGAACGTCTTTTTGTCGATCAAAATGTTTACATTCTTGATGCCAAGCATCAGTAAGTAAGCCTTGACGTTCTCGCCACGCAATTCCTTCAAGCGTTCCAAGTTCCGTTCGCCTTTGTACGCACCCGCGATCACTTCTGCGCGAATTTGCACGTCAGGCCACTTTTTCGCTTCGATGTACATATTTGCGATGACAAGCCGATCCGCGTTCGAAATATCGGTCGCGCCGAATGGCACATGAGTCTCCATCCCCTCACCGATCGTACACGCGCGCGCTGTTGCCGAAAACCAAGGCGGAGCCGCTGTTGCCGTGAAAAACAGCAATGCAAGGAGTTTTGGTTTCATGGTTGTATTGGTGCGTCAGCCGGACGATTGGCAGAAGTGACGCCGTTGCAGCAGTCGTTCGGGCAACCTGGATTTAAATCGATAAGCACAGCTGTCGCATCCTTCCCATTCCCCTCGGCCATCAATGGGGTGTTTACGTAGCTCTTCACGTCCGATGCCGTCTTGCTCATGTCGAAAAGATCGGTCAGCGCCTTTACCTTGTTTGCCCGTTGCGTGGCGAGTAGCAAAGCATGCGCTTCGTTCGTAACGTTATCTGCTCGTCATGGTGATAAAGCAACAGTTCGCCGTTAGGTCCACAGCCCATCTCTGCCAGTTCATGGACTGTGTACTCTTCATAAGTGTCGTTCTGCGATGCGATCAAATGCGGCGTGGGGTTGCATTTGCATGCGCCTAAGTCGCCCTCAAGTGCCTATTCTTTGCCCATCCAATCGTCTGGGAAGTGCGGTCCGATTCCGAGAATTACGCCCAAGGATCTACAAGATGGCCAGAACAGGTTGGCGCCGACAAAGGTTAGCGGAACGCCATGATGGAAATCGTTCTCGAAACCTTCTATTACGGTAGCGCCGCTTGTTGTCTTATCTCCTTCCTTTGCGAAAGTACGTCGCATCGATTCGGCATCCTTTTTAAAAAACGGTGAGGATAGTTTTATCGAGGACGTGGGCTAAGAGTCAATGACACGTGTCTTAAAAGCGAAAATTAAAAGCAGGGAGCGCAGCGGATACCGACGCCGTAAGGCAGTTAACGCGCCGCGCTGCCCGATGTCAAGGAACACCCCCCGGGAAGTGACGGCCCGCCGAATGCGCGGGTAGCGGTCCGTCAGACTAAGGGAATCTTCGGTAGTTGCCAGCCGCCCGCCACAGCGGCCATGCGCAGGGCAAAACACGCGGCACCCCCGACGACAGAAGCGAGCGCCGGCGGAAGACCGCAGCGGCGGCTTGCGACAAACACGAGGCCTGCGAAGAACGCTGCGACAGCGTAGATGTCGGCCGTGAGGATAACGGGGACGCGCACGAGCAACAGATCCCGTACGACGCCACCGCCGACCGCCGTGACGGTGCCCAGGATGGCGGCCATGACGGGGCCAGCCCCGTGACGCGTTGCGGTATGAACACCGACGATGGCGAACATGGCGAGCACCGCTGCGTCCAGCGTCGTCACGGCCATCGAGGCTATATAGCTCGCTTGGGGATGGAAGATGAAGGTGAGCAGGCCCGTGACGATTGCGATTGCCGGGCTGCGCCAGTTGTTGATCGCGGCGGGACGTACGCCGAGCAGCACATCGCGTATCACGCCGCCGCCAATAGATACGACGATAGAGATGAAGAGCACGCCGAACAGATCGAGTCCGTGGCGGGCCGCGATCGACGCGCCCTGCATCGCACAGACAACCGTGCCAGCACTATCCGCAACCGTGACTATTGTCTGGACTTTGGTGTTGACGAACCGACGCAGGATGCCAGCTGCGAGCCCAATACGCGATTCACGAACGGTGGGGACGAAAGTGAGAGAGCGGCGCGGGGATAGGTCGGACATGCTGTTTCCTTTGGCGGAGCAGATGACTGGATGCGCCAAGGATGCCGACGAAGGTCTCGCGACCGTAGACCGTTTCGGTAAAAGTTCGGTAAAGAACGCCCGATTGCCTTGCCAGGAAGGTCCAGGGAAGGTCCGTTACAACTACGACGATGGGGGCGGCGATGGATAACAGACGGCCGGAGCATGTGCCGCAGGCCGTACAGCAGGTTCCAAGCGCGAAAAGTGGCTTTTCGCCTCGTGAATGTTGAGTCTGCTATCTGCTCCTAGTGAACCAAGCCCATGTCAGTCCACTTTGAGCGCTGCTCAACTGGCCCCGATGACAGCCCATGTCGCCAGCGCCCCGTTCGACGCCGTGAAAAGCCCATATCGTTCATAGAGGGCCGACGCCCACTGTTGGCGCAGTTTAGTTGAGATAGCTGTCCCATCTCCTGCTTTGTCCGGAACGACGGGATCGGACACGTTGCGCATAAACGCGAAGTTGACTCCGCCCGAGAGCGCCACCTCGCCGAGAACAGCATCGTCTTCCTCGTACGCCGAAAATGCAGTACTTCCTTCACCCGGCGCCATCGCGAAGTTGCATGACGTGTTCAACGGGGTGCCCTGCATGCTATGGATCGATGGAGATCCAAGATTTGCGGGATTCAGCGGCCCATTAATCAGGTCGGTCAGTGTAATGTTGCCCACCTTGTTCTTTCTCGAAAACTGACTAAACACGGTCTCCAGGTCCTGCTGGGTGGCGACGCTGGCGAGAGGGAACATCAGTTGCTGCGCACTGGCAAATAACGTAGACGATGGAAACCAGTTGCTGCACGTAAAGGTTGCCCCGTTCTCCGGATCCTGATTGTTTGGCGGTGCCCCCGGAAGCAATTGAGCACCGTTTGTCAATACAGCGTCCCCCAGCATCTGTTGAAGGTTCCCGCCGCCCGCGGTGCCTATGGAGTAGAGATACTTGGGTTGCGCGTCGGAGATAATCGCGTTCACTTCTGCCCGAAGGCCAGCAATATAGGGCGAGTATTGAAGGTGCGCGTTCGACCGGTACAAAATAACCGTCCAGTCTTGCGTCACACCAGGCACTGTCACAACCCGGAACGTACCCCACAGCGGGTCGCTACGACTGTCCGAGCTATACGACGCCGTATTGTGTGAGTACGGGAGCCAGTCCGCATCCCACGAGCCAGCGCCGCTGCCGCGCGCGGAGTCGCTGTTGACGAAAACGTGATCGAGTGCCGACCACTCGGCATTCGTCCATGTCACCACAACGATATCGGCACGGGGAAGCGGATCGGTTGCTTTACGCGGTGCAACGGTGACC
>NZ_JBAUSA010000120.1:0-2435 GCF_049581465.1 Caballeronia sp.
CTCGGGATCCTGGTCGACACGAGATAGATAGTGCAACTGGGCGCTGCTCGAGTATTGAATCGAAGGCCTACCGGGGTAGGCGAAGAACCCGACCGGCGGCCTTGCGTTGACCACGATAATATGCTGGAAATGTTCCAACACCTTGATAGCCTGATCGGTGTTGTACGGCACGCGTTCAATCGGCAAGCGACCGCGGCCGCGCGCGACCCGGCCGTTCACATAGTCGTATTTTAAGGTCGCGCCCGTTGCGCTCGCAATTCGCCAAGCCAACGCCTGAGCCTTTGGAAGAAGGCTACGACCTCCAAGCAGAATCAACACGTTCTTATTCTGGCGCAGCACTCGCGCAGCGTTATCGACAGCGAACGGATCGATTGCCGGCGTGGCCGGTACTGGAAGGGCGGGGGCCGGCACGCCACCCGCGTCCCATGAGGTGTCCGAAGGAAGGATCAAGGTGGCAATCTGGCCCGGAGCGGTGCGGGCTGCTACAACTGCCGCGGCGGCGTCACGGCCGACATCTGCGGAGTGGGTACTGGTGCGGACCCATCTGGATACGGCGCCGGCCAGAGCGGCGGTATCTGCCGTGAGGGGTGCATCGTAAGGGCGATGATAAGTCGCTTGATCGCCCACGATATTCACGATACCGCTATTGGCTCGTCGCGCGTTGTGCAAGTTGGCCCAGCCATTTGCCAGGCCCGGCCCACAGTGCAATAGCGTACTGGCCGGCTTCTCGGCGATACGATAGTAGCCATCAGCCATACCGGTAACGATATTCTCCTGAAGACCAAGCACACAGCGCATCCCGGGAATCTGATCCAAGGCAGCGACGAAGTGCATTTCACTGGTTCCGGGGTTGGCAAAGCAGGTATCTACCCCTGACTCTAACAGTGTTGTTACGAGGCTTTCAGCGCCATTCATTTTGTACTTTCTCCGATTTCAAAAGCTTACTGGTCGAGTCGCATCAAGACACTCCACTCCGACACACTAAAGTTTGAGGTCGTAAGGGCTTGGCAAGCGAGCGACGCGAAATCCGGACACACTAGATGATCGAACTCTTGCGAAGCGCTTGAATTTGCTCATCTGTCAGGCCACCTAGAGTTGCGAGAACCTCATCGGTGTGTTGCCCGAGTGTTGGAGGTGGTTTGTCGTAGGTCACAGGTGAGTCGGACATGCGAATGGGGCTCGCAACGCTGGGTACCGTGCCCGATAGAGGGTGCGGGATATCCATTCGCATTTGTCGATGTTTGATCTGCGGATGTTCAAACGCTTGCGCGATGCTATTGATCGGGCCTGCCGGTACGCTTTTCAAATTAAGTTGCGATGTCCATTCCTCAACCGTACGCGTCAGCATAACTTCCTGGAGGATCGGAACGAGGATGTCACGGTGCGCAACGCGACCCGCGTTTGTAGCGAACCTGGGGTCGACCGCAAGATGCAGGCAGTCAGCGATCTCGCAGAATTTCGTGAACTGGCTATCGTTGCCAACGGCGATCACCATCTGCCCGTCTTTGGCGTCAAAAACCTGATAGGGAACGATGTTCGCGTGCGCGTTGCCTTGGCGCTTTGGCGTTGTTCCTGACACAAGATAATTGAGGTTCATGTTGGCCATGGTGGCGACCTGTACGTCGAGCAATGCCATGTCGATATATTGGCCCTTGCCGCTTTTCGTACGATGTGTGATGGCGGCGAGGATGGCGACCGTCGAATACATGCCAGTCATAATGTCAGCGAACGCCACGCCGACCTTTTGCGGTCCGCCACCGGGGCAATCATCGCGCTCGCCGGTAATGCTCATCAGCCCGCCCATCCCCTGGACGATAAAGTCGTAGCCGGCTAGGGCGGCTAACGGTCCCGTCTGCCCAAACCCAGTTATCGAGCAGTAGATAAGATTGGGGTTGATTTCTCGAAGGTCTTCGTATGACAGGCCGTATCGGGCCATGTCACCCACCTTGTAATTTTCAATAAATACATCGACCTGCGGCACAAGTTTCCGAATAATGGCCTGACCTTCGGCATGTGCAATATTCAGCGTTACCGACTTCTTTCCGCGATTGGCGGCAAGATAGTACGCGGCCTCGCCGGTGAGATTGCCTTCCAAGTCCTTAAGATAGGGCGGACCCCAACCCCGGGTATCGTCCCCCGTTTTTGGCCGTTCAATCTTGATCACTTCGGCGCCCAGATCTGCCAGCGTCTGGCTGGCCCACGGTCCGGCAAGCACTCGCGACAAGTCGAGCACACGTACACCGGATAGTGCTTTGGACATCGTCTTTCTCCTCGTAGATCCCGCGCGGCGTGCCATCACGCCTGGTCAATCGCAATCCCTTGTCCAACACCCATGCACATCGTGCAGAGAGCAAAGTGTCTGTCCGTTGCAATGCGGACGGTTCGTCAGACTCATTAATTTCACGGACCAGCCAGACAGGGGAGATGTAGCGGGT
>NZ_JBAUSA010000121.1:0-4886 GCF_049581465.1 Caballeronia sp.
GCTCCTGAACCGCCTGAGGCCGAGGATGCCCCCGGCAGCACACTCAATCGACTAGAACGATTGCCGCATCCCAACCATTGCTGCCGCCTGATTCATTCCCTTGGCCGGCGTACCGCCAGCAGCGCTAACCGAGTAAGCAGCATGGTGGCTATTCTGCATGAAGGCGACCTGCGCATAGACCGCGGTGCGCACCGATAGCAAATACGTAACACGCGTCATCTCCATGTTAGCCCGCGTATCTTGCTGGCTGTTGACGATACGCTGCGCAAAGCCGTCAAAGAGCAGTGACGGTGTGATCTTATATTCCCCCTCCAGCGCGAACTGATTCGACGTAATGCTCGGAGTCGCGTGGGAATCCACCTCGACGCGCCGGTCTATCCATACCGCACCGAACAAGAACTTTTCAAACTTCAAGTTGGCGCCCACCAGAAAGCGCGAGTCGCGATTTCCGCTGTCCGTCATAGGAAGGGGTGTGAGACCATTGAACAGATTGACGGCGGAGCCCGGACCACCATTTTGGCGATCGTAGGCGGTTGCGACACCCCAGTTGTTTGCCTGATACTGCAGCAGCGTCGACCATTCGCGGCATGCCGCGGAATTGCCCGGAATGCTACCCGCGCATGTTCCCTCACCGGGCGTGTTTGAACCACCCGTGGGTGACGCGTCCCGGCCAAACGAATAGGTTGCGCCGACGTTCAGGCCATTAAAGCTCTTCCGATAGACGACGGTATTGTCGCTGCGCGGAGCCGCGAGCCAGGTATCAAACGAATTGATCCCATATATATTGGGTCCGATAAAATCGGCAGAATAGTTTGCCCATAGCAACATTGAATACTGGCGACCGAGGGTCAATGCGCCGAGCGGCCCATCGAGTCCGACCAAGGCTTGCCGACCGAACAACCTCCCTCCCTGACCTTGGAGGCCAGTACCGACGGTAAAACCGTTTTCGAGCGTAAATATCGCGCGATAGCCATCGCCGAGCGGCTCGGACCCCGTCAAGCCCCAGCGCGCCGGAACCTCTCCCGTGAGAGCCGGCATACGTACGAGCGCCTGGCCCGCCGGATTCGCATTGTGAAGATATTCGACGCCGGTATCAACGATACCGTAGAGAGTCACGCTCTGCGCCTGCGCAGGCGCACACCAACCGCCCATCTGGGTCGCCGCAGCAATGACCGACACAACTACGATGCGCCTCATGTTTTATCCTTTAGATTAGGAATACTATTTTATAAAAACACTCTCTCCGCCCCAGATTCGAGACACCCATGCGCGCATTTTTCACGTTCGCTTCGATAGCCCGACCGATAGTCAGTTTTACGAATTTCCTAGATCAGGTGACCACCGTCTATTTATTTCGTCCCAACAAGCTAAACAGAGGATGTGCCCGACAAATTATTTAGACCATGCCGATAATGGAATAGAATCTATAACTCAAAGCTTTATTGAACGCGGCCTCCTGCGTGCTAGTGCGATGTTTAGAAGCAAGTCGGCAAGACTCGACGATGACTCAGGCATGGAAACCTCATCGTCTTTTCAACCTTGGTGAATATTTCGAGTGGCACTGATTTTTGATCGGCTACAGTTGAGCCACTAAATTGGTATTGATAGGGCCGCCGCTGCATGGACACTATTCCACAAAGAAATGAAGGCGATGTCGAACTCGACCTCCACCACCTGCAAGTGTTTGACGTATTGCTCACCGAACACAGCCTGACCAAAGCCGCGCGCGTGCTGAATCTCTCTCAGCCCGCGTTGAGCAAGACGTTGGCGCGACTACGGCTTTATTTTGGCGACCCGCTCTTTGTGCGCGTGGCGCTGCGCATGGAGCCCACACCGAAGGCCATCGAACTCGCAGAACCCGTGAGGGCGATATTAAAGAAGATTCGCGCGCTGCGTTCGGACCACGGGTCGTTCGATCCAAAGACGTCAACGCGTAAGTTCAGCTTCTTTCTTGTTGATGCGGGTGTGGTAAAGATCTTCCCAGCGCTATTGAACTACCTGGCCGCTGAAGCGCCGGGCATATGCGTGCAGTCGATTCCGTGCGACGCGCAAAACCTCGACCTGTGGCTTGAATCGGGCCTCGTCGACCTGGCGATTGGCTCCTTCCCCTCGCTGACAATGGGTATTCGGCGTCTACCGCTATGGACCGAGACCTACGTAAGCGTGACGCGCAAAGACCATCCGCGCATCGGCTCCCATCCAAGCAAAGCACAGTTTCTCGCGGAGAAGCACGCGCTCGTGTCCGCACTAGGTACCGGGCACGAACACTTGTCAATCGAGCGGCTCATTGAGTCCGAAGTGCCGCGTGGGAACATCGTGTGTCGCGTCCCCGTCTTTACTTCGGCCGCGCTTATCGCTAAACACTCCGACGTGATCGCCACGATGCCAAAGACCCTTGCTGTTGCGATGAGTCACGACCTCGACTTGCAATTGGTCGAGCCGCCGATCGCATTGCCGAAACTTCAAATCGCTCAGTACTGGCACGACCGGTGCCACCTCGAACCCGGTAACCAATGGCTTCGGAATGTGTTTCGCACGCTGTTTTCGACGCCCGCGTGACGAGAAAAGCGCATTCAAGTCTGCATTGAATGGAGATTCAACGCAGACCTAACCCCGGCGCATCACATCAATCAAAATGACGCGAATGCGCGTTGCCTCTTTTAGCCCACAGGGTTTAGGACGAAATCGTAAGTCAACGTGTGGTCACCGTTAGGCTGCTTGATCCAGTCGGCTACCAACGTTTGTCGTACGCCAAAAACGGCATCGGAGTCCAGATATTGGTCGCCGTTACGAAATACGTGCGTGATCAACGTCTCGTAATTTTTCGCCTTGATCATGAAATGAAGGTGGGCCGGACGCCAAGGGTGGCGTCCCGTTGCACGCAGCAAGTCTCCCACTGGTCCGTCGGTCGGAATCGGGTATGCGACAGCGACAACCGTACGAAATTCGAAACTACCATCTTCCTGGGACGCGAGGATCCCTCTAGCTTGATGGGTCTCGAGATCGGGATACTGAACGTCATAGTAGCCCGCGGCGTCGGCCTGCCAAACCTCCAACACTGCCCCGGCGATCGGTGCGCCGTTAAGATCTTTCACGGTGCCTCGCACGAGGCAAGGTTCGCCAAGCGCGCCATTAGAGATGTCAGAACCATTCTCATACACAGGCGCGCCCTCTACGTGGAACGGCCCAAAAACAGTCGATTCCGTGCAACCTTCCGGTTTCTTGTTGTTCATTGCAACGGTCAACATCGACAACCCGAGGACGTCACTCAGCAAAATGAATTCCTGCCGCTTGTCGTTACATTTTTGCCCCGTCGCGGTTAGAAATTGGATGCCTGCCAGCAACTCTTGCTCCGTTAGTTCGACCTCCCGTGCGAAATTATGCAGATGAGTAATGAGGCTGGTAAGTACGAATTTCACGCGAGGATCCGGGGTGTCGGATATGAGATCCATCACCGCTTGGGTGACCGTTTGTTCATTGAGGTTGCGCATGTTTGTCTCCATTTGTTTGGTGTTTTGATGAACCACCGACAACCCGTACGATGATAACGGCCATCAAGCGAGGTGAAGAAAATCATAATGCCGCCTGCCGCGGATCGTGTGATCAAATCTGCGGTCGCACACCGTCATATGCGTCTTGTAGCAACTGCCTGATTGCCACTTTCTCTAGTGGCCGTGGATTGGGATATTGATTCTGTAGCGCGATCGCGCACGCCCTATCGAGGTCTGACGCTTTCATTCCGATATCTTTCAGCGCCAACCGTGCGCCGTTCATTTTCGCCAGATCGAAAATAGCTTGCGGTGCGCTGGTGCCGTTCAGCGCGTGCGCAATGCGCTCCATCGCGTGCGGGGTGGCCGTTGCATTGTAGGCCAGCGCATGCGGCAGGATGATCGTGTGGGTTTCCGCATGCGGCAGGTTGAAGCTACCGCCTAGCGTATGACATAGCTTGTGATGCAGAGACATCGCCACGGCCCCTAGCACCGATCCACATAACCACGCGCCATAGAGCGCATCCGCTCGCGCATTCCGAACGCGCGCATCTTCAGTTTTGAGCGTCAGGAGGGGCAGCGCTCGTCCGATGGCGGTGATGCCCTCGGCGGCCATCAGATTAGTTATTGGATTGGCGTCCGAGGCGTATAGGCCTTCCGCAGCATGAGCGATTGCATTGATCCCGCTGCTAACGCTCATGGATACTGGCAGCGAGTACGTCAGCTCGGGATCGTAAATCACTGTCTTGGGCATGACACGAATATCGCGACCGGTCTTCTTTAACCCCGCTTCGGTGATTCCATAGATCGGAGTCATTTCAGAACCCGCATAGGTAGTCGGAATAGCTAGAATCGGAAAGTCCGACTCCAATGCTATGGCCTTTCCGAGTCCTGTCGTCGAACCACCGCCAATAGCTATGGCACAGTCAGCGTCAAGACGGCGTGCCAGTTCGCGCGCCTCGCGGGCCACTTCAATCGGCACATGCATAGCCGCTCTATCGAACACGCCGGCGACGCGAACCCCGAGAATTTCCGCTATGCGTTCCGCATCCCGACGCTGATCGGGTGTCGACAGTATAAGTACGCGGTGCGCGCCAAGCAGATCGACTTCCTCTTCGAGCCGGCTCAAAGCACCGGCGCCAAAAACAACCCGCTGCGGATGGCTCGTGAAAGTAAAAGTGAGTTCGTTCATGATGGTTTTCGCCTGGGTCACGTCAGATCAAGGCCATCGCACCGAATGCAACGCGGCCTGTGGTCGATCTCACCCGATCAAGGAACCGGACGGTCATCGCGTCACCGGCGGCTATGTCAGTGCTCTTCTCAACAAGCAAACGCACCGTGCGCACGCCAATCGGTGAATGTTGCTCCCGGACTTGCAAGATAGCGCCGATCCAGGGC
>NZ_JBAUSA010000122.1:0-7711 GCF_049581465.1 Caballeronia sp.
ATGCCGCGCGGCCCCAATCGACGCGCGCGCAATCGCGTCGTAACATGTCGCAAAATGTTACAAAGACGCGGAACACGGAACACCGCCGCGCAGGGAGCTACCGCCGCTCAATGCGCTCGGTCTTCGATAAACCCCATTGAATCGCCAGGAGCTGCGTGCCCACTTTTTTTATCGATCGTCCGGTGTTTGCCTGGATCGTAGCGCTGGCTATCTTCGTGGCGGGCGCACTGGTCGCACCGCTGCTGCCTGTCGCGCAGTATCCGCGCCTCACGCCGCCGCGCATCTACATTGACGCGAGCTACCCGGGGGCGTCGCCGGAAAGCACGGACAACACGGTGGCGAGCGTCATCGAAGAAAGTCTGGACGGTGCGGACGGGTTGCAATATTACGAGACCTCCAGCGACAACCTTGGCAATCTGGAGATCGCCGTCACGTTTTCGCCCAGCACGAATGCGGATCTCGCATTGGTCGATATCCAGAATCGCATGAAGCAGATTGAGCCGCGATTGCCGCAGCAGGTGACGCAGCAAGGCATCAGCGTGTTCAAGTCGACCGGCACGTTCCTCATGCTGGTCGCGCTCACCTCGACCGATGGCAAGCGCGATTCCGTTCAACTCAGCGACTTCATCAACCGCTACATACTGCGCGACCTGAAGCGCGCGCCGGGCGTCGGCGGGGCTGACCTCTGGGATGCCGGCGAAGCGCTACGGGTCTGGATGGACCCGATGAAGCTGCGTGAATACGGCCTGGCCGCGGCCGACGTGACGCAAGCGATCGCATCGCAAAATGCCACCGTAACCGCCGGTATTCTCGGCGATACGCCGTTTGTCGCCGGTCAGCAGATGACAGCCTCAGTGACCGTCAAGGGCCAGTTGATTTCGCCGGCCGAATTCGGTGAGATCGTGTTGAAGGCCCGCCCGGACGGCTCGGCGGTGCGGCTGAAAGATGTCGCGCGCGTGGAGGTGGGCCGCGACAGCTACGCGTTCTATTCGCGGCTGAACGGCAAACCATCGGCCACGGTGGGGATCAAGCTATCGCCGCAGGGCAACGCGATCGAAACTTCGGACGCGATTCGCGCGCGGCTTGCGGAATTATCGAAGAGCTTGCCGCCGGGTGTAGCCGTCGAAATTCCCTTCGATACCTCCCGCTTCGTCCACGTTGCGCTCCACGAAGTCGCGCTGACGTTGTTCGAAGCCGTGCTGCTCGTCTTCCTCGTCATGTGGCTGTTCCTGCGCGACCTGCGCTACGCGCTCGTGCCGACCATCGTGATTCCGGTCGCGCTCACCGGCGCGCTGCTCGCGCTCTACGCGCTCGGAATGTCGATCAATGTCTTCACCATGTTCGCGCTCGTGCTGGCAATCGGGATTCTGGTCGACGATGCCATCGTGGTCGTCGAAAACGTCGATCGCGTGATGCGCGACGAAGGCCTGCCGCCCCGCGAAGCCACGCGCCGCGCGATGAAGCAGATGAGCGGTGCGATCGTCGGCATCACGGCTGTGCTCACGGCCGTATTCGTGCCGATGGCATTCTTTCCGGGCAGCGTCGGCGGGATTTATCGGCAATTCACGGTGGCGATGATCGCGTCGATCCTGGTTTCCGCATTCACCGCGCTCTCGCTTACGCCGGCGCTTTGCGCCAACCTGCTAAAAGCGCCGCCGCGCGGCTCGGCGCATTACGGTCGCGGCGCGGGAAATCGGCCGATCAGTTTTTCTGCGGCTTTCGACTGGACCTCGCGCGGCTATCGCTCGCTTGTCGCGCGCGTGCTGCGTCGCGCCGGTCCCATGTTCGCGGTCTATCTGGCGCTTGCAGGTGCGTGCGCCGTGCTCTACTTGAACATGCCGAACGGATTCCTCCCGCAGGAAGATCAGGCGCAACTCCAGGTCATGGTGCAATTGCCGGCGGGCGCCACGCAATCGCGCACGCTCGCAGTCATCGAACAGGTCGAGGCTGTGTTGAAACGCCAGCCGGCCGTATCGAACGTGACTAGCGTGCTCGGCTGGAGCTTTCAGGGCAGCGGCCAGAACGTCGCGATGTGTTTCGTCGACCTGAAGGACTGGTCGGCGCGGGACACCGACGCTGCAACGTTGCGGGACACGCTGAACGATTCATTGTCGAAGATCGTCGATGGCACGGTGTCCGTCGAAATGCCGCCCGCAGTGCCTGGCATGGGCCATTCCGAAGGTTTCGTGATGCGGCTGGAGGATCGCGGCGGCATTGGTATCGAGGCGCTGGCTGCGGCGCGCGCGCAGCTTTTCGCGCAGGCGCAGGCCGACCCGGTTTTCGCCGATGTCCATTCGGACGCGCTGCCCGATGCGCCGCGTATCGTGCTCGACATTGATCGCGCGAAGGCTTATGCGCTCGGCGTCTCCTTCGACAAGATCGGCGATGCGCTTGGCAACACGTTCGGTTCGACGTATATCGACGACTTCCCTGCTGGCGGGCAGATGCGCCGCGTGATGGTCGCCGCCGACGCGCCTTCGCGGATGACCGAGGAAAATCTGATGAACCTGACGGTGCGCAACGCTGCGGGGCAGATGGTCGCATTGTCGTCGGTTGCGTCGCTGCACTGGACGACCGGCCCAACCGTGCTGACACGTTATAACGGATCGCCCTCGCTCGATGTCAGCGGCCGGCCGGCCAACGGCTATAGCTCGGGGGTGGCGATGGCGGAAATGGAACGGCTCGCCCGGGCGTTGCCTGTGGGCGTCGGCTTTGACTGGACTGACGCCGCGCTTGAGGAAACCCGTGCGGCGCGGCTCACGCCGGTGTTGATTGGTTTGTCGTTGCTGGCCGTGTTCATGGCGCTCGCGGCGCTGTATGAGAGCTGGGCCATCCCGCTCGCGGTTCTTTCGATTGTGCCGCTCGGCATTATTGGTGCGGTTCTCGCGATGTATTCACGCGGCATGCCGAACGACGTGTATTTCAAGGTCGGCATGATCACTGTGATTGGTTTATCGGCGAAGAATGCGATTTTGATTGTGCAATTCGCGCGCGTGCTACATGCGGAGGGGATGCCTATTGCGGAAGCCATCGTGTCGGCGGCTAGCGCGCGTTTCCGGCCGATCGTGATGACATCGGCGGCATTTTTGCTTGGCGTGTTGCCGTTGCTGGTGTCGAATGGTGCGGGTGCGGAGAGTCGGCGTTCGATTGGGACGGGCGTGTTTGGCGGCGCGATCACGGCGACCGTGCTCGGGTTGATTTTCACGCCGCTCGCGTTCTACCTGGTGGTGCTGGTGAAGGGACGCGCCGCGCGCTGGTTCAGGTCGATGGCGCGAAGCAGAGCCGTTGCGGCGCGGCGCGAAGCGCCGGGTGCGGAGACGCAGGCGTCACAGGAGTGATTGGCGCTGAAGCTGATTTGTGAGAAGGGAGCTGGGGAGGGTTCGGGCGATGAAATTCCAGACTGGGGCGTTGGAGGCGAAGCGAGTGCGCGCCGTAGGAGCTTGAGGTGGGTTTTCGGCTGCGAGCGTGGGATTCGGGGGCCGTGCTACGTTCGGGCCAAAGACCTGAAATGGTCAACGACGACACTTAGGTATTCGCGGTTTAAAACGCGTTTCTTTGCTTCGTTTCTTTGCGCGTTTGCAAAGAAATGAAGTCCCGCCCCGGACAGGGCTAACAGTAATAAGCAAGAAAATCCGACTTAAGCAGAACGACCACGCGAGAAGAAGGACTCCACCCTAACCTCACACTCTCCGCGAGCAGCACCCCGCCCACCCTGCCCCCACACTCGCCGCAGAAACCCTACCCCACCCCAAACCGCCGCCAGCAGGCACCCATGAAACTACGCTTCGGAATGATCGTCGAACTCGCGGTCAACCTTCTTCTGCCCTGGGTCGCCTATCGACTCGCGCTCCCGCATTGGGGCGAACTCGGCGCGCTATACGCGTCGGCGGTACCGCCTATCGTCTGGAGTCTGTTCGAGTTTGCGCGAACAAAACGTGTCGATGCCCTCAGCGTACTGATTCTCCTCGGCATCGTATTGTCCATCGTGATGATGGCGCTCGGCGGTAGCCCCAGGCTTCTGTTGCTGCGCGAATCGCTCGTGTCCGGTGCGATCGGCGTCGCGTTCCTGTTGTCTCTCGTGATGAAGCGACCACTCACGTTTTATCTCGCGCGCGCCACAGTTGCGCGGGAAAGCGAAGGCGGCGCAGAGCGCTTCGAGGCACTCTGGAACGAACGACCCGGGCTGCGCAAGTCCATCTGGCTGATGACGCTCGTATGGGGCGTCGGGCTAACCGGCGAGAACCTGCTGCGAAGCTGGCTCGCGTGGCACTGGCCGATCGAACGATATCTCGTCGTATCGCCGTTCATCAGTTACGCCATTTTCGGTGGACTGACAGTCTGGACCCTGATATACCGCACACGGCTAAAGAACCGCACGGTCGCAAAAACGGCGAAGGCCGTCAGTTCTTGATCGCAATGCGCGTGAGGAAGTCCGCCCCTCAAAACGAAAAAACAATTAAAAAACGCGCCGGCAGCTTTTAGCTTCCGGCGCGTTCTTGCTTCCGACAAACCCGCTTCAGGCCGCTTGCTGCTGGTACTGGATCCGATGAAGATTCGCGTACAGCCCATTGTGACGCAGCAATTCCGCGTGGCTTCCCTGCTCGGCGATCTTCCCGCCCTCCATCACCAGGATCCGGTCCGCGCGCTCGATGGTCGACAACCTGTGCGCGATAACCAGCGTAGTGCGCCCCTTCATCAGCGTCTCCAGCGCCTGCTGCACATGCCGCTCCGATTCCGAATCAAGCGCGGACGTGGCTTCGTCGAGGATCAGGATGGGCGCGTCCTTATAGATCGCGCGGGCGATGGCAAGCCGCTGGCGCTGTCCACCCGAGAGCCGCATGCCGTTGCCGCCTACGCGCGTATCCATGCCTTCTGGCATCGCTTCGATCACGTCGGCCAGGTTGGCAGCAGCGAGAGCCGCCCGCACGCGCTCGCGATCCGGCGTCTGACCATAAGCCACGTTCGCTGCAATGGTGTCGTTGAACAGCACCACGTCCTGGCTCACCATCGCCATCTGGCTGCGCAAAGCGTGCAGGTCGTATTCGCTTAGCGGCACGCCATCGACGAGCACTTCGCCTTGCGCAGGATCGAAGAAACGCGGCAACAAGTTAACGAGCGTGGTCTTGCCGCTTCCCGATGCACCGGCCAGCGCGACCATCTCGCCCGGTGCAATCGTAAAGCTCACGGCGTCAAGCGTCGGCCGCCCGGTCGGGCTGTATCGGAACGATACATTGCGAAACTCCACTTCGCCGCGCGCGCGTTCGAGCGAACGGCCGCCGCCTTCCGGCTCGGCGGGTTCGTCGATGAGACCAAAGATCAGTTCCGCCGCCGTCATGCCCCGCTGCATCGGCTGGTTGATGTCGATCAAATGCTTGAGCGGCGAAATCACCAGCAACATCGACGTGACGAACGCCACGAAGCCGCCTACCGTCGTCTGGTCGCTGGTCGACTGGATCACCGCGACCGTAATCACGATCGCAAGCGCAATGGATGCCAAAAACTGCGTGAGCGGCTGCGCAAGCCCGCCGGACACCTGCATGCGCATGGAATAGCCGCGCAGCCGGCCGCTCATCTCGGTGAAACGCTCGTTTTCATACGGCTCGCCGTTATGAACCTTGACGACTTTGTAACCGGCCACTGTCTCTTCCACGATATACGACAGCTCGTTCGTCAGCATTTGATGCTCACGATTGAGCCGGCGCAAACGCCGGTTGATCTTGCTCACCAGCCAGCCGATGCCCGGCAGGATCACGGCGACGACCATCGTCAGCCGCCAGTTGAGAATGAACAAATAACCGAGCAGGAAAACCACCGTGAGCGAATCGCGCACAAGCGTGACGATGACGCTTTGAAGCACGTTCAGGATCTGGTTGACCTCGAACACGATGGCGTTGATGACCGTGCTCGCCGTCTCGCGCTGGAAGAAGCCGGCGCTGGTGTGAATCATCCGGTCGAACATCTTGAGGCGAAGCTGCAGCAGGATCCGGTTTGTGACATACGACAGCAGATAGCCCGATGCATACTGGGCCACGCCGCGCAGCAGCCCGAGCCCGACCACGGCCGCCGGCACAATCCACTTGGCGGCCGCGCTGCCTTTCGAACCGAAGCCGTGATCCAACAGCGGCTTGAGCAGCATCGGCATGCCGGCCTCGCTCGCGGCCACGAAGCCCATCGCAATCAGGCCCAGCACGACGACACCCATCAGCGGGCGGATGTACGGCCATAGCCTCTTCATCACAGCAGTCGGCGAAGTTGCTTCGCCGCCGCCGATCGTCTTGCTCAATGTGGGGTTTTGACTCAAAAGTTATCCTCGATCGTGTCGATTTCGTGCTGTTTCGTGCCTGTTCGTGCTGATTCCGTGCTGATACGCATGAAGTCGATCGACGTGCGATGCAATCGGGAAGAGTCTGGAAGACCATCGGCGCGCAGAAGCCATGCCCGCGCCAGCCAGCGCTTGCACGTAGCAATCCGCTATTGTAATGCGCCGGCCCAATCTGTCTCATTAAACGGCTCGCGCACAGACCCGCGCGGCGCCCGTTTCGTCCGGCAGAGGCTCAGATGGACATACACGCGTTGCGCCCGCCTAGAGGCGCCACGTCACAAGGCCGGCCGCATCGATTGCGTCGCGCGGCATGCACGATTTCACGTCGGCGAAAACGGCGCCTTGCTTGCCCAGCGCCAGCAGCGCGTCGGTCTTCGCCATGAACTCGCGATGCGATACCGCGAGCACGATCAGATCGGCGGGTTCGAGTTCATCGAACTGAGTCAGCTTGACGCCGTATTCGTGGAACGCTTCTTCGGGATCGGCGAGCGGATCGTGGAGCTGGACGGTGAGTCCGTAATCCTGCAGATGGCGCACGATATCGATCACTTTCGAATTGCGCAGGTCCGCGCAATTCTCCTTGAAAGTCAGCCCAAGCACGATCGCCTTGGCATGCAGCGGCGCGCGCCCGGTGCGGATCAGCGTCTTGACGACCCGCTCCGCAACAAATCTGCCCATCCCGTCGTTCACGCGCCGGCCCGCCAGGATCACGAGCGGCGAATAACCGGAGATCTGCGCTTTGTGCGTCAAGTAGTACGGATCCACGCCGATGCAATGCCCGCCCACCAGCCCCGGCGTGAAGTTCAGGAAGTTCCACTTCGTGCTGGCGGCATCAAGAACGTCGCGGGTATCGATGTCGAGGTAATCGAAGATGATGGCCGCTTCGTTCATCAGTGCAATATTCAGGTCGCGCTGCGTGTTCTCCATCAGCTTCGCGGCCTCCGCCACCTTGATCGATCCCGCGCGATACACGCCGGCCGTCACGACCGAAC
This sequence comes from Caballeronia sp., assembly GCF_049581465.1. GTDB lineage: Bacteria > Pseudomonadota > Gammaproteobacteria > Burkholderiales > Burkholderiaceae > Caballeronia. The sequence continues at coordinate 7,315 of NZ_JBAUSA010000122.1, forward strand.
TGTAGACCTTTGCCACGAGATCCAGCGTGGCCGCGTCCGAGCCCGACACGATCTTCATGATGTTGCAAAAGGTGTGCTGCTTGTCGCCGGGATTGATGCGCTCGGGGCTGTAGCCGACCGTAAAGTCGCGGCCAAGTTTGAGGCCAGATTCGCGCTCGAGGATCGGGACACAGATTTCTTCGGTAACACCGGGATAGACCGTCGACTCGTAGACCACCACGTCGCCCCGCTTGAGCGCGCGCCCCACGGTCTGCGACGCAAGCCTGACCGGCGTCAGGTCCGGATGCGCGCCCGCACTGATCGGCGTGGGCACGGCGACAATGTGAAAATCGGCCTGCCTAAGCGTATCGACGCAATCGGTCAGCTCGAGATGCGCGGCGGCCAGTTCGTCGCGGCT
>NZ_JBAUSA010000123.1:0-8161 GCF_049581465.1 Caballeronia sp.
ACCCCACACAGAATATCGTGTGGGTTACGCCGGAAGGTGGCGGCGGTCCTAACTATTCAAATATGTGATTCGAAACGCGGGGGCGTCGAAACGATGCTTGCGTGCACCATCTAAATTAGGGAATGCAACGTGCAAAGAGAAGTCGTTATTGTGAGCAGCGTGCGCACCGCCATTGGGAAGTTCGGCGGAAGCCTGAAAGACGTGCCACCAACGGAGCTTGCAGCCCTTGTAGTGCGAGAGGTACTGGCTCGGGCCAAGGTTGCTGGCGATCAGGTGGGGCATGTGGTATTCGGCAATGTGATTGCGACTGAACCCAAAGACATGTACATGGCACGTGTGGCCGCCATCAACGGCGGTGTCTCCGAGGCAGCGCCGGCACTGACCGTGAACCGCCTGTGCGGGTCCGGATTGCAAGCCATTATTTCGGCCGCGCAAGCAATTCTGCTGGGCGACGCCGACGTTGCCATAGGAGGCGGTGCAGAAAGCATGAGCCGTGCGCCATATATCGCCCCCGACACACGCTTTGGCGCACGGATGGGAGACGCACGTCTGGTCGACATGATGCTAGGCGCGCTAAACGATCCCTTCCATACTGTTCCGATGGGGATCACGGCAGAAAACGTTGCCCAGAAATATGGCATCACGCGCGAGCAGCAGGACGCATTGGCTGTGGAATCGCACCGCCGTGCAGCGCACGCGATCGCCGAAGGGCGTTTCAAGGAGCAGATTGTTCCTGTGACGCGTCGGGTCAAGGGGAAACAAGTCTCCTTCGACACGGATGAACATGTGCGATCGGATCTGACGCTTGACGACCTTTCCGATCTGCGGCCGGCCTTCCAGGCGCCAGGCACCGTGACTGCAGGCAATGCATCCGGTATCAATGACGCTGCCGCCGCAGTCCTGTTGATGGAGCGCGGTGCTGCTGAACAACGCGGGATCAAACCCCTGGCCCGCCTCGTGTCCTACGCTCATGCAGGCGTGGACCCGCTCTACATGGGCATGGGTCCTGTGCCCGCCACGCGCATCGCGCTGGAACGCGCGGGCCTCAATATTGCCGACATCGACGTGATCGAGGCAAACGAAGCATTCGCGGCACAAGCCTGCGCCGTCGCACAAGAACTCCAGCTCGACGCTGAAAAGGTGAATCCCAACGGGTCCGGTATTTCACTGGGACATCCGATCGGCGCAACGGGCGCGTTGATCACCGTCAAGGCGCTCCATGAACTGAAACGCGTGAACGGTCGCTTCGCGCTGGTGACCATGTGCATAGGCGGCGGGCAGGGTATCGCGGCTATTTTCGAAAATCTTCAATAGCCACCATGAGCGGCTTGACGGCAAGAGATCGAACATGAAAATCGAAAAGATCGACGTCGTCAACCGACTATCAGATGGAACTCACCCTCAAGATCGGTCCTCCGCGAGCCCCCCGGCACATGCTTACCCGCACGCGCCTAAGCTCCGGCGGCGAGCGTTTTCGGGACCGGCCAGTGACGATCGTGCAGGCACCCCCAGGCTTCGGCAAGACTGCGCTTCTAGTTCAATGGCGCCACGAGCAACTGATGCGTGGCGTCGTGGTGGCGTGGCTCTCGCTTGACGGGCGCGACGACCCAAGGCGCCTGTTCGCGGCCCTGATACTTGCTGTCCGCACGGGTTCTGGGCGGACAGCATTTGGGAAACACCTGCTCGAGGGGGGCGCCGCGCCCGATGCGCCGATCGAAGCGATCACGGCGTGGCTGGCCGAGGTCGCCCGCACCGCACTCGATATCGTGCTGATTCTTGATGAAGTGGAGCGGCTTCCGCAGGCGAGCCACGAAGCGCTGATTTACCTGCTCGAGAACCTACCTGCCAATCTGCGCATCGTACTTGCGTCGCGAAGCGGATACGACAAGGTTATCGCGCGTTTGATCCCCTATGGCGTGTGCACGGCGGTCGACGCAGCAACGCTTCGCTTTCGCCTCGACGAAACCATCTCGCTGATCGGGATCCGGTTTGGCGCCGATGTCGATGCGGATACGAGCGCAAGGTTTCACGACATTACCGAAGGCTGGCCACTCGGCCTGCAGCTCGCGCTCGACGCGATCGCGGAAACACACGATCAGGTTGGGGGCATGAACGCTTTCGCAAACAGCACCGGTGGCATCCAGAACCAGTTCGTGAGCGCACTTTTTGAGCGTCTCGACAGCGACGATATCCATTTCCTCACGCTCGTCTCGATCGTCGACCTGTTGCAGGGTGACCTCTGCTCTGCGCTTTCCGGATTCCCCGATGCAAGGAAACGGCTACTACGCCTCGCCGGCGAGACCCCGCTCCTTTGCAACGCGCAAAATCGCAGAGGCTGGTACCGGCTGCACGCCATGGCGCGCGAGATGCTGCGCGAGCGCGCCGCTGATCTGCCCCACGCCGAGCTGACTTGTCTGCATAGGCGTGCCATGCAGTGGCTGGACGACAATGGCATGACCGAGGCGGCAGCGCGGCACGCACTGGCGTGCGGCGAGGAGGAAGCAGCCTATAGGCTCGCGCAACGCAGCTTGCATGAAGCAGTAACCCAGGGCCGCCTTGTTGACGGGGCCGAGTGGCTCAAATGGCTGCCTGAACCGGTGCTGGACCGGCATCCGCAGTTGCGCCTCGCCATCGCATGGGCACTTGCCATGAGCGAGCGGCACCAGGATGCCGAGGCGCAGGCTCAAGCCATTTTGCTCAGCACGCAGCCAGACGAGGCGACCCACTATGAGATCGATCTGATCCTGAGTACTGCCGCCTATTTCGCCGACGAGCCTGACCGCGCAGGACGTCTGATGGACAAGTGGGGTAACACTTCCCCTATAGGCAACTCGTGGCTGCAAAATGTGCACGCAAACCGGCTTGCGGCGCGGGCGCTAATGAACGGCGATTACGCCACCTCCCGCCGATTGCAGCGGCGCACACCGCACGCCAAAACCACTGCAGCCTGTCAATACGTGAGCCGATGGCGTGACTACACGACTGGGCTCGGGTATCTGTTCGAGGGGCAAATGTTGCTGGCCGAGCGCACCTTGCGCCCGGCGCTCGAACGTGCCGACAACGACCTTGGCCGGCGGCACCCGTTTTCCTGCATGATTGCAGCGATTCTCGCCGCGACCCGATTCAAACGAGGCGACTTCGAGGAAGCGACGTCCCTGCTGGCAAACCGCCTGGACGTACTCGAACGTGGAGGAACACCCGACGCCGTGATCCTGGGATATTGCACTGCGGCGCGCGTCGCAGCCGCAGCGGGCAAGGAGCACAGCGCCGTCGACCTGCTTGGAATGCTGGATTCCCTTGGCGTCGCGCGCAACATGCCGAGGATGCGCGTGGCAAGCTTGACTGAGCAGATCCGGTTGCACAGTGGCCGCATGCGTTCCTCGACATGCCAGACGCTTGTCGAGCAGCTCGACCGAATCGTCGCGGGATACTCGGCGTCAGATGCCACCATCACGCATCGCAACTTGGTCTTGCATCAGAAAATTAGCCATGCCTACGCGGCTATTGCCGCTCAGGATTGGTGCGCAGCCGAGCATGCGCTCACTCGCGCGCAGGCGCTCGCCGAGGAGATGAGGCTCGGTGCGGCGCGCATCGATATCATGGCGCTGCGCGCCTTTGTTCTAGATCGCACCGGGCAATCGGCTACCGGGCTTCTGCGTGAAGCCGTGTGTCTTGGGATGGCGTGCGGGATGAAGCTCATGCCCGCCGACCTGCATCCCGCCGTTGCCCTGTGGATGGACGCAGCCGGCGACGCCGCGCCCCTTGCCTCGTCTTCCGAACTGCAATTGCTGACTATGGCTACTGCACCGGCGCCAGAGCCTCATGGTGGCCTGCGCGCGACCCCGAGCATGGCCCTGACACCGAAGGAACGTCGCGTGCTGGAGTTAGTCACCCGCTACCTGACCAATAAGGAAATCGCATTCGCCATGGGGATTGGCCAGGAGACAGTGAAGTGGCATCTGAAGAACCTGTTCCTCAAGCTCGACGCAACGTCACGCAAGCAGATTGTTCGGCGTGCTCAACTCATGGGCCTGCTGCAGGAAGCCGCCTGAGTAGCACATAAGGCGCCTGGGCGACGGTTTGCTCCGGCCGCGCCTTCCGAAACCTATGTCGCGATGCGCGAGCCTATTGGTTCGGCCTCGTCGCGCCCTGAAGTTTCATGCGGGACCACCACCCTCTCGCCGTGTGGTTTGTCACACAGGTACAACACTCGGTCGGGGCGTACGGCCTCAGCGGCACGGGCCCAGGGTCTCCGAACCCGCTACGCACCTTGCTATAACGGGTCGACCGGCGTTTGTGCCATAGCGGTATTCCTGAAAACCCGCCCCCCTTCCGTGAGGGGGGGCGCCTGGTGCACGAGTACGTATGCTCTCGACCCAGATGCAACACGGCCTTCATGACACTGCGCCGTGGTGCCTCTCATTAGAACAACGTTGCACAGGAGACCGCATGAAGTTGAGAATCACCGGGCTTGTAGCATTTTCGGCATTTGCCAGTGCTGCACACGCCCAATCATCCATTACGCTGTACGGCACGATCGACTCGGGCCTGCTCTGGCAGAACACCTCAGCCTCGGGACCAGCACCCTTCCTCCCGAACGCCAAACTTAACCCGAACACCGGATCCGTGTTCCGGCTCAAGGATGGCGGCATCTACTCCAGCCTCTACGGGCTGAAAGGTACGGAAGACATCGGCGACGGCTACAAGGTCAACTTCAAGCTCCAGGGGTCGTTCGATAGTAGCACCGGCAAGTTCCAGCTGAGCGATACGGCGGGAGCACCCGCAATGTTCAATCAGATCGCACAGGTCGGCGTATCGGGGCCTTTCGGCCGACTGGACGCGGGTCGGCAAATCGCACCGATGACCTATGCGCTTGCGGACACGGACGTGCGCAATGCGCAGTTCTTCGGTAGCGTCCTGACTGCATGGCTCACGATGAACACACTGGGAGGGTGGCCTGGCAACAGTACGAACGGCATCATTGGCGCGCTGTATGACAGCAATGCGCTGGTCTACAATTCGCCGTCGTTCTATGGTGTATCGACCGCGCTGGAGTATGCACCGGGCGGCGTGGCTGGCCAGTTCCAGGGCGGCACGCGTGAGTCGGCCGTGCTCAAGTATTCGAACTACGGTCTGAATGTCGCGGCCGTCTACTACAACGGACACGACGCCAGTCCCTATACCTATGCAGCGCCCACCACGGCGGCCCCGGCAACCGGCCTGAATAACAACCGCTTCGTCTACCTGGGCGCGAAGTACACGTGGCACGGCCTGTCCGTCTCCGGTTCCTTCAGCAACGGTCGCAATCCAGCCAACGAGAACGGTAACCCCAAGATTTTCGCCGTATCGGGGGATTTCAACATGTTGACAGGCGGCATTGGATATCGAATCTCACCGGCGCTCGATATCACGTCCGGTGTCTATTACGTGAAGGACGAAAAGCATTCGCAAAACCAGTCGACCGAGTATGTGCTGGGCGCCGACTACAGCGTGTCCAAGAGCACCTTGTTTTACGCCGAGTTCGGCTACGTGTCCAATCGTGGCGCGATGAACCAGGAGATCGTCTACGGTCAGCCTACCGCGGTCGGCTTGAACACCGCTGGCGCAATGCTCGGCATTCGCCACTCCTTCTAATGCCACCCCCGCGCGGCGCGCAACGTTGCCGTCGCGGGGCTGGTCAGCCAGCCGGCATCCATGGCCGCCCGCATGCGCGAGGCGGCATTTTTGTGTCCTCTCCACACGTAAATCGCCGTGAACAAACTCCGCATCAAGACCCGATTGACCACACTGGTTGCCGCTCTGCTCGCACTCGTGTTGCTGACTTCTGTCATGGGCACCATTCGCCTTCAGCAAGCCAATGCCGCGATCGAGACTATTTACAACGATCGAGTAGTTTGTCTTGGTCAACTCAAAGCGATTGCGGATGATTACTCTGCAAGCGTCATTGGCACAGCATACAAAGCGCGCGATGGCGCGATATCTCCGCCACAAGCAATCCGCGTGATCATCGCCGCACGAGCCCGTATCGCGAAGCATTGGCAAGACCACGCAGGTACTCCTCTCGTTGCCCAGGAGAAAGCGTTGGTAACCCAGGCCGAGCCGTTGATGATGCAAGCCGATGTCTCCATTGACCACCTGCTCAAGCTGCTGGAAACTCAGGACACGGAACATTTGCGAGAATATGTGACCAGTCAGATGCACCCGGCGATGGAGCCGCTGCTTGCGGTACTCGGTCAACTTGCAAATCTGCAGATCGATGAGGCGCAGCACGAATACGCCGCCGCGCATCACATGTACCGGCGGTTCGTCGCCGTGAACGCGGTACTGACAGGACTGACACTCTGTGCCGCCGCGCTGACTTGCTGGTTGCTGATACGCTCGATTACAAACCCGCTATCGGAAGCGGTCAGGGTTGCGCAGACCGTGGCATCCGGCGACCTGACATCGACAATCTCCGTGACCGGACGCGACGAAACAAGCGATTTGCTAAGGGCTCTTAAACATATGAACGATCGTCTGGTTGATATCGTGGGTGGAGTGCGCTCAAGCAGTGAGGCTATCGGGTCCGCTACGAAGCAGATTGCGGCGGGCAACATTGACCTGTCCTCTCGCACAGAGCAGCAGGCAGCTTCACTCGAAGAGACAGCCGCCAGCATGGAGCAGTTGACAAGCACCGTCCGGCACAATGCCGCCAATGCACGTCATGCAAGTGCTTTGGCCGGCAGCGCATCTGACATCGCAGCCCGCGGTAACGAGGTAGTGAAGCGCGTGGTAGGAACGATGGACGCGATCAGCGAGAGTTCGGGGCGGATCGCCGACATCATTGGAATGATTGAGGGCATCGCCTTCCAGACCAACATCCTCGCGCTCAACGCGGCAGTTGAAGCGGCACGCGCAGGTGAACAGGGACGGGGTTTCGCCGTCGTCGCGCAGGAAGTTCGCGCGCTCGCTCAGCGCTCGTCCAGCTCTGCCAAGGAAATCAAGGACTTGATCAGCACGTCGGCTGGCCGCGTGGCAGCGGGCACTGAGCTTGCGAGTCAAGCCGGGCAGACGATGCAGGAAATTATTCACGCCGTGTCTCTCGTGACGGGCATCATGAGCGAGATCGCAGTCGCATCGGACGAGCAGAGCAAGGGCATCGATCAGGTTGGACAGGCCGTCACGCAGATGGACGAAGTCACGCAGCAGAACGCCGCGCTCGTCGAAGAGGCCGCCGCAGCAGCACAATCATTGCAGGATCAGGCGTTCAAGCTCAATGCGGCCGTAGCGGTCTTCAGCGTGGTGTGAGGACAAGTCGGCAGAGGTCGACGGGGCCGACCCAGTAGTCGGCCCCCGGCGCGCTTGCGTTTCGACTACAGCAGTCTACATACCGCCAAATGGCTTTTCCACGGCCAACTTGTTGGTGACCGAAGTGACTCCGGGAACGCCCCTCGCGATTTCCGCGACCTTGCCCACCTGGGACGCGTCCGTGACTGTCCCATTCAGTGTCACTGCGCCGTCTTTTGCGATGACGCTAATATTTCCGGCACTGATGTCCTTCTGCTTCGCGATGGCGCTATAAACCTGCCGGCGCAAGGCACGATTCGCCTTTCTTCCCGTGACGGGTGCCGCTGAACCCGACGACGCCGTTGCGGTTGCACTGGCCGGTTCGCTGGGCTGGGACCATGCGGTCATGGACGCAGCAACGGCTAGGACTCCGACAGCCATCTTGAATGCCTGAATGCTCTTCATTGAATGCTCCGGTTGTTGCTCTTCATTAAATGCTCCGGTTGTGTATAGCGGAATCAAAAGGTATGGCGGATGCCGATCATTACTGCAGTGGTTGACACGCCCGGCGCAACCGGGTTTCCGTAGATGATCGTCTGGTTCATGGTCCCCTTGTTGTCCACATACCCGACCTGCGCGTACGTCTTGGTACTCTTGGACAGGCTGTATTCGGCACCCAACGCGACTTCGCTCGAGTGATTCGCTGAGTTGTTCCGGTCCTTCAGGTAGTAGTAGCCGGAAGTGATCTTGAAGCTCGGGTTGAACTGGTAGCCGAGGCCACCCGAGGCCATTTCGAAGTCCGCGGTGTTGCTTTTCGCCGGGTTCTTGCCGATGGCGTACGAGCCGGATATCGAAAAACCGCCGATCGTATAAAGGCCCCCCAGATAGTAAAAGC
>NZ_JBAUSA010000124.1:0-2474 GCF_049581465.1 Caballeronia sp.
CCGCGATATCCGCGAGCGTCCCGAGCACCTTCTCTTCATCCGGCCAGCTTGAGCGAAAGATCACCGCCACCGGACAGTGCGCGCCGTAATGCGGCAGCAAGTCGGCGACGATCCGTTCGATATGACGCACGCCAAGGTGAATCGCCATGGTCGCACGATGCCGCGCGAGGTCGGCCAGTTGCTCGCCGTCGGGCATCGATGTCCTGGTGGCAAATCGCGTAAGGATTACGGTCTGTGAAACCCCGGGTAACGTGAGCTCGCATCCAAGAGAGGCGGCGCAAGCCGCCGTCGCCGTCACGCCCGGCACGATTTCATAAGGAATCCCAAGCGCATTCAATCGGCGAATCTGCTCGCCAATGGCGCCATACAGCGACGGATCGCCGGAATGCACGCGGGCGACGTCTTGCCCTTTCACATGCGCGGCTTCGAGCAACCCGATGATCTCGTCAAGGTGAAGCTCGGCCGTATTCACGACGATCTCCGCGCGATGACCGCCAAGAACCGCTTCCGGCACGAGCGATCCGGCGTACAGGATGACCGGACACGCGCGAATCAGCCGCTGCCCTTTCACGGTGATGAGTTCGGGGTCGCCCGGGCCGGCGCCAATGAAATAGACCGTCATTTAGGGAGTTTTATCGGAAAGAGGAGTCGGGTTCAGCCAGGTTTCAAGTGCATCGATCAGCGCGCTGACTTGCGTGAACTCGCGCTGGACGGGCGGCAAAACTGGCCGTTGCAACATGACGACGGGAACGCCGCGCTCTCGCGCGACGACGAGCTTTGCTTCAGTCGCATCGCCGCCGCTGTTCTTACTGATGAGAACATCGGTTCGATGCTGGTCGAAGAGCGCACGCTCGCCTTCCAGCGTGAAAGGCCCGCGCGCCGCGATGATCGTTGCACGCTCGTGGCCGGGATGGGTATCGAGACAACGAAGGGTCCAGTGTTGCGATGCGGGTATTGCGTCGAGGTGCGAAAGCGGTTCGCGCCCCACGGTCCACAACGGCCGCTCGTACGATGCGATCAAATCAATGATGGCAGCAAAATCGGCGGCGTCGCGCCAGTCATCGCCGGCTTGCGGCTGCCATGCAGCGCGCCGCAATGCCCAACACGTAGCCTGCGCCAATGCACCGGCCGCACTCGCATGGCGGCTCATTTGCGCAGCGTAGGGATGCGTTGCATCGACGATTAAGCCAATCGATTCCGCCTCGATAAACCCAGCCAGCCCCGCCACGCCGCCAAAACCACCTACTCGCACGCGGCAAGCCAGATCCTTCGGTGTGCGGCCCAATCCGGCGAGGCTATACACGTGGGCAGGGCCGAGATGCCGCGCGACCCGCAACGCGTCGCCGGTACCACCGAGCAACAACACGCGCTTCATTTCGACATCTCCACGACGCGCCCTTGCCAATCCATCGCACAACCGAAGGGGGTCAAGCCGCTACGCAACGGCGTCGGCTGTTCGAGCGTTTCATCACGCATGGCAGTAGCGCGTCTTCGCGAGGGTCATGGCTTGGTCGCGTGTAAAAGAGTGATGGGCAAGGCCTGACGCCATGTATCGAAGGTGCCTAGCGGCTGCGCGTGCGCCACGCCAATGCGCACCAGTTCACCGCCATTGCGTTCACGCCATGCAACCAGTGTCGCTTCGCTCTGGATCGTGACTGCGTTGGCGATCAGCCGGCCGCCTTGCTTGAGACGCGACCAGCAGGTATCCAGCATGGCCGGCACCGTCACGCCACCGCCGATAAAAATCGCATCCGGCTGCGCAAGGCCTTCGAGCGCGGCTGGCGCAACACCCTCCACAATGCTGAGCGCAGGCACGCCAAGCGCATCGCGATTGTGTTCGATCAGGCGTTGCCTTCCCGTGTCCGCTTCGATCGCTATCGCTTGGCACGCGGGGTGCGAGCGCATCCATTCGATACCGATGGACCCGCACCCGGCGCCCACGTCCCACAATAGTTCACCGGGCCTCGGCGCCAGCCGGGCCAACGTGATCGCACGGATATCGCGCTTGGTGAGCTGGCCGTCGTGTCGATAAGCGTCGTCGGGAAGACCCGGGGTAAGGGGCAAATGTGACGCTCCGCACTCGCCTATGCATTGGACCGCGATCAGGTTCAACGCGGCGACATCGACCGGTGGCCACGCGCTCGCGACGCCCTCGATACGGCGTTCCCGCACGCCGCCCACATGCTCGAACACGCTAACCCGGCTCGCACCAAAGCCGCGTTGAGCGAGCCGTCCAGCAACCGCGGCGGGGCTACTGCCGTCGCTGCTGAGGATGAACAGGCGTGCGCCCGGACGCAGGTGGGTATCGAGCCCGGCGACCGGCCGCCCGACCAGCGACACGACGTCGACTTCCTGCAATGCCCAGTGCAAACGCGCGGTGACAAGGGATACGGAAGAAGGCGCGGGAATCACGCTGAAATCCTCATGTGGCAATTCACGGGCGAACGATGTGCCGACGCCGAACATCATTGGGT
>NZ_JBAUSA010000125.1:0-20563 GCF_049581465.1 Caballeronia sp.
TGAGTGTCATTCATGGCAGAAAACAAGCGGAAAAACGAACGTCCGACACTATAAACCAATCGTGCCGGACGCCTTTCGCTACGTCTTACCGCCGCGCGTCGCTCAGAGATCGAAAAACACGGTTTCCTTCGGACCCTGAAGATGAACGTCGAATCGATAAATCGTGTTCGACGTCCCCGGCTCGCGTCTCGCGATCAGCGTGCCGCGCCGCGCTTCGGGCACGAGCGCGAGCACGGGGTCGCGAGCGTTGGCCTGCGCTTCGTCGTCGAAATAAACGCGCGTGTAAGCGTGCAACAGCATGCCGCGCATCAACACAATCACGTCGATGTGCGGCGCGCTCTCGTCACCCGTGCTGCCCGGCTTGACCGTGTCCACGACATAGCGAAGCTCCGGGTCCGTGCCGGTGCCCACGCGCGCGAAACCCCGAAAACCCGATTGCCGGGCCTCGGCTAACGTGCTGACGTAACGTCCGGTGGAATCCGCCTGCGCCATTTCAATGACCGCGTCGCCGACCACGTTCTCTTCACCATCGAAGACCTGCCCCACGATGCTGATGTGCTGCCCAACCGCTTCCCGATCGGCAATCGACGCCGTGAACAGGCTCTTCAGGTCGAAGTTGTATTGCTCGGGGTACAGGCCATAGGCGAAGTAAGGCCCGACGGTTTGCGAGGGCGTCTGCCTATAGAGGGTATCAAGGCGGGTCATGTTCAAGCCTCCGTCGGGGTCTGGGTCGGGCCACGCAGCACGATGTCGAATTCATATCCGAGCGCATACGCTTCCTGCGTCGTATCGATGGAAAACCGCGATACCAGCCGTTCACGCGCATGTTCCGGGATACCCTGGAAAATCGGGTCGAGGTCGAGCAGCGGGTCGCCAGGGAAGTACATCTGGGTGACGAGGCGCGAGCCGAAATAGTCGCCGAAGAGTGAAAAGTGGATGTGATTCGGGCGCCAGGCGTTCGTGTGATTGCCCCACGGGTATGCACCCGGCTTGACGGTCAGGAAGCGATAGCGGCCTTCATTGTCGGTAAGGCAACGGCCGGCGCCGAGAAAGTTCGCATCGAGCGGCGCGTCGTGCTGATCGGCTTTGTGGACATAGCGGCCGGCGGCGTTCGCCTGCCAGATTTCAACCAACGTGTTGCGCACGGGCCGCCCGCCTTCATCCAGCACCCGACCTGTCACGATAATGCGTTCGCCAAGCGGCTCGCCGTTTTTCGCACCGTTGCGAGTAAGGTCGTGATCCAGTTTGCCGAGATCGTCCGCGCCGTACACCGGCACGCGGCGATTCTTCAGGTTTTCTCTCAAGGGGATCAACGGCCGCGACGGACTGCGCAGAATAGACGAACGGTAGCCGGGGCTGAGGTACGGCGGATGCGACTCCCAGTCACGCGGCGTCAGGATAAGAGAAGAGGAAGATTCCACGGTCGCTGTCTCCGATTATTTAAAGTACGAATCAACACTTTATCGAATCGATGAAGTTATGGAAAATGACGTTTTATGCTTCGAGGCATAACCGTTCGTCATGGATAAACCACCCTTGTTACCGCCGCCGGTTACCGCCGCATCACTTGCTAATTCGACCCGCGTGCCCCGCGCAACGAACGTGACCAATGGGCGGATCAAGTTCCGTCACCTGCAGTGCTTTCTGGCGGTCACGCAGTTTGGCAGCGTGCAGCGCGCTGCCAATAGCCTCTCGATCACGCAGCCGGCGGTGTCGAAGACCATCGCCGAACTGGAATCGATCCTCGGCGTTCGTCTCTTTGAGCGCGGCCGGCGCGGCGCAGTTCCGACCGGCGAAGGTCGGCTCTTCGCACCGCACGCGGCGGCCTGCGTGGGTGCGTTGCGCGATGGTGTCGACGAGATTTCGCGGCACGGCGTGGGCGTTCCCGGCGCGGTCGCGCTCGGTGTGTTGCCGACCGTCGCGACCGCTTTGCTTCCGCCGGCGCTCGCCGCGTTTCGGGCACAGTGGCCGGATGTGTCGGTGAGAGTGTGGACCGGGTCGAACTCGCAACTGCTCGAACGCCTGAAATCGGGCGATGCCGACTTCATTGTCGGCCGTTTGTCCGAGCCGGACAGCATGCCGGGGATGAGCTTCGAGCAGTTGTATCGTGAGCCGCTGGCGGTCGTGGTACGAAACGGTCATGTACTCGTGCACGAAACCTGCCTTACTGCGGCCTTGCTCGCTCGCTTTCCGGTCGTGGTCCCGCCCTTCGGCACGCTGATCCGTCAGTCGGCCGAAAGCGTGCTGACCGCATTCGGTGCTCAGGCGCTGAGCTCGCTGATCGAGACCTTGTCGGTGTCAGTCGGTCGCGCGCTTGCCTTGCACAACGACGCCGTCTGGTTCGTGCCGTCCAGTGCAGTGGAAGACGACGTCGAGTTGAAGCTGCTGGCTTATTTGCCCATGCCGTTTGCCAGCACCGACGAACCGATCGGATTGATCCTGCGCCACGACCATCCGCGCACGCCGGCGAGAGATAGCCTCGTCGAAGCGATCCGGCACGCCGGCCGCATGCGTGAAGCGACGCGAATCGGTATGAAATAGCTGTCGCCGAACAGCCGATGCCAGCACTTGTTACCGAACGGGCAGGATCGGAAAAACTTCATTAGGATAGGGTGCGCAGGTGCTATATAAGAGGCGACGACGAGTACGCCCACACGAGCAATGTTCACGACCGCGAGCAAATGTCACCGGACATATGACCGCGAGCAGAGCGCGCCAGGATCGCGTAACCATGGGTCATCCTGGCGCGTGCAACCAAAGTCTGTTTCGTGCTGTCTGACTCCGCGAACCTTCCCAACGGGACGTCCAACAAACATCGCAGGCAAGATGAAAACCGTATTGCTCGTCGACGACGACCCCGCTACGCTCGAAGCCTGGACCCTTTGCATGCAGTCGCAGGACTGCAATGTGTTGTCGGCCTTCGATGGCCACGGCGCGCTCGCGATCCTGGGCGAACACAGCGTCGACATCGTGGTCTCCGACTGGATCATGCCGGGCCTTGGTGGTGCGCTCTTATGCCAGACCATGAAGACCAACTCGGCCTTCGCACACATTCCCTTCCTGATGATCTCGGGCCATCCGCATCCGCCCGCTTTCGTTCACTACGACGGCTATTTACAAAAGCCCGTCGAGACGCAAGCGTTGTTGTCGGCCATAGACCGGCTTTGCGCGGCCAAGCGGCGCAAGCCTTTCTGAATCATTGTTCGACGGTGCTCGCGTAAGCCTTCAAGCAAGCCTTCAGGCAAGCCGCGCAAGTTCCTTTTCCATGCGTTCCTGCGCGAGCCGGTTCAACTCCTGCGGCACGACGCAATCGGCAGGCAACGCGGGCAACACGATCACGCGAATGTGGCCGGGCTGATCGGGCCAGCCCTTCGCGGGCCAATACTTGCCGGCGTTATGCACGACTGGCACAGCGGGAACTTGCGTGGAACAGGCGAGCCGCACGCCGCCTGAAGCCAGCTTCAGCGGCGCGTTGTGAGCGACGCGCGTGCCTTCCGGAAAGATCACGACGACGTCGCCGAGCGCGAGTTTCTCCGCGCATTCGCGCGTGACAGCCTGATGCGCCTGACGTGGCGAACCCCGATCGAGGCTCACCATATCGAGCCCCTTCAAGACCCAGCCGAAAAACGGAATGCGCTTGAGCTCGCTCTTGAACACGAAGCTGATGCGACGCGGAAACAGCGCCATGAACGCGAGCGTTTCCCACGTCGATTCGTGGCGGCAAAGCATGATGAACGGTTCGTTCGGAAGATGTTCGAGCCCTTCGACGGAACACGACACGCCCGTGATCACGCGCATCATCCCGACCATCGCGCGGCACCATTGCTTGGCGAGCCAATAGCGCCCGCCGCGGCCGACGAATGGAAACAGCGGCAGGATCAGGATCGACCATACCGTTCCGCTGCCTAGCAGATAGGTTGCGAACAGCCACTTGACGAAGGTTCGGTGCATTGAAAGATTGATGATGGTAAAAGTGGGGAGGGCGCATGGACGGGTAGACCCGTACGGCGGCGCCCGAACCCCGAAGAATAGCGTGCGCGGCGAAACATGTCCTGTAAAGCGCATGGGACCACCCCGCTCGCCGCGACTTTCCCACACTTTTAGTCACTAATAGAACGGAGACGCGCGTGTCTCTCGAATGGAGTTTCAATGGCAGGCGATGCAAGCAGTGACGTTCAACCCCAGGCAGGCAACGGATCGGCAAAGGACTTTGAAGACGGCATGCTCGATGTCGGCGACGGTCACAGCGTCTACTGGCGTGCGCAAGGTCCAAAAGACGCGCCCGTGATGCTCGTCGTCCACGGCGGCCCGGGTGGCGCAATGAACTTAAAGTGGGGCGAGGTGCTCGATGCATCGAAGTGGCGGATGGTCTTCTTCGACCAGCGCGGCTGCGGCAAGTCGACGCCGTTCGGCAAGCTGGAACATAACGGCACCAACGATCTCATCGGCGATATGGAAAAACTTCGCGTGACGCTCGGGATCGAGAAATGGGCGTTGTTCGGTGGCTCGTGGGGTACGACGCTTTCCCTCGCTTACGGCGTGACGCATCCCGAGCGCTGCCTCGGCTTCCTGTTGCGCGGAATTTTCCTGGCGCGCAAGGAGGATATCGACTGGTTCCTGTGGGACGTGAAGCGCGTGTTCCCCGATGCACATCGCGCGTTTCTCGATGCCATCGAAACCGCGAGCGGCCAGCGGCCGCGCGATGTCGCCGAGCTTCTTGCACTGACGGCCGCGCCCCTCGCGCGTTTCGACGACGCCGGCATCAAGCTCGCGCGCGCGTGGTCCGGTTTTGAGGGCACACTTTCGGTGGTGAACAAATCCGTGCCGAAAAAGGACGCGAACGGCCCGGCGCCGAAGCCTGAGGGTGAGCAAGCAGGCCCAGCCGCGTCCGACGCCGGCAGGTCGGATTCCACAAACACGAACCCGGATTCCACGAACGCAAACCCGGACGCCACAAACACAAACCTCGAAGCCGACAAACCCGAAGAAACCCGCCAGGCCAATGCTTCGGCCATCTCCATGGCGCTGCTCGAACATCACTACATTGCTCGCGAGCTCCCGCCTGAGCCGCTGTTGCCGCGTATCGGCAGGATCGCGCATCTGCCCTGCGAGCTGGTTCATGGCCGTTTCGATATGGTTTGCCCGGCCGACCAGGCGCTTGCACTCGCCGATGCGTGGCCCGGTGCGCATCTTTGCCTCGTCGACGCAGCGGGTCACTGGACCTTCGAGCCCGGGAACGTAGCGGCGTTAAAGGCAGGCGGCGAGCGCCTGTCCCGCGCGCTCGGCTGACGTCAGCACGTGGCGGGCCTTTTTCGCGGATTGCTTTGACTGGCATGCGTTTGCGGCAGCCGAACAAGGTCGTAGGCGGGCCGCCAAGCGGTAAATTTGGGATAGGAATGGTACGATCGCGCCTTGCAACCCCATGCGGGCGAGGCCCGTTCGAGGGCGATTCAAACACGGAGGCGACCCCATGGCGCAACAAAAAACCAACCCGAAGCTGGAGCAAGCCCTGACGCGCGGCGATCTCGCGATTCGCCAAGCCAACTCAGGTCGCGCGACGGCGGTGCTGCGAGCGCTCGGCAAGATGATTATTGAGGCATCGGCGACTATCGGCGTGGAAGCGTTCGTCGTGATTCATGATGGCGACAAGATCTACGATCCCGCCGACGGCATGTGGCCTCAACAATTGATGGTGTCTCTTGACGGCCCGGTGGAAGACACGGACCCGGACGAACTTCGGACGGTGACCCTGATGGCCGATACTGCCGCCACCGTCTTTCGATGCGAATGGCAGCGCGCCGACGGCAAGATCGGCCGTCAGGAAGGGCGGCCGCTGGCGATGGTTGCATTTATCACCGACGTGGATATTCCCTGGCTCGACGACGAAGACTGATCCGTGCAATGGATGGCCGCCCTGGCCGTTCAGTTTTGATGTCGGCGGACGCGCCCTGCGTCCGCCGCGTAGCCTGAAGGTCACACGGCACAGGTATAAATTACTCCTCGACCTGATCCGCACACCTTACAACCGTGGTCTATAAAAAATAATTCTTCATGGACCTGGATCGAGAGGAAATAACAGCACGCGTTGTCTCTTTCATGCAAAAAGGGGGTTGGTTTATCTTTCGGTGACGCATACGCTTATCTCGCACCGTATCTTGTTTTAAGTCATTTATTTTCAGTCACTATAAAGTCATCTACAAAGTTTCCGTTATAGAGATACGGGCACCTTAAAGGTGCGCTTCCGGGGTTGTCGGAGGGAAAAATGCGCTAAGGCGTCCTTCACTAGTGATGGGCAGCGAAACCCGCGCGCAAAGATTTAATTGCCATTTTCCACCGGGAAGTAAGGAATTTTTTCATAATACGAAATCAATTGAAAATATAAGCACGGACTGGCCGGGAAATAACTGGAATACGAGATTTTTTTAAGGATTCTTAAAAGATTTAGTTGGTAACGCGCACCCCATGAATTGGCTTTGCGCGAGACTCGGAACCGTCGTGAGTGACGTTTGCGCAAACGCGAGCGCGCCACGGCGTTCTCCTTCTCGCCAAAAATGGGGTAACACAATGGAACAGCTTAATCATGCAATTGAAAGCGACGTTTTTTGTGATGAACGTGCCGAACGGCTTGAACTGGCCGCCGTGCAGCTTCCTTCTAAACGGGAGTCCATGCCGTTCACGATTCGCGTCGTGTCGGCGGAGGAGGAACTCCTGAAGGCGGTGGAGATGCGACGTAAGGCCTACGGCCGGCACTTGCCTGAGTTTGCTGAACAGATGGGTATTGAGGAGTGCGACCGCGATCGGGGGACGGCAATTCTTCTCGCCGAATCCAAGCTGGATGGTGCGCCGCTGGGCACTATGCGTATTCAAACAAATGAATACGCGTCGCTAGGCGTGCAGCATTCGGTGCGATTGCCGCAGTGGCTCGATTCCGGCCGGCTTGCAGAAGCAACGCGTCTTGGCGTGGCGGGTGGAGCGGTTGGCCGAGTGGTAAAAATGATGCTTTTCAAAGCGCTGTTCTTATATTGCGAGCAACAGCAGATCGACTGGATGGTGATTACCGCACGATCGCCGCTCGATCGCGAATATGAGGCGATGCTTTTTGAGGATGTATTTGGCGACGGGCAATTCATTCCAATGGCGCACGTCGGGAATTTGCCGCATCGGGTGCTTGCGGGTGAAGTGGGCGTGGCTCGCCGGCGCTGGGAAGAAGCGAAGCACCCGTTATACGAGTTCGTGTTTAAGACGCATCACCCTGATATCGACTTGCGGACCGCAGATTTATCTTTCGGGCGGGAAACGGTAGGATGCCCGGTAGTTCCGCAGGTAATTTATGGGCGGTAATAGACAATAGCCCGTTCGCACGTCGGCGCGGGATACAACGAGGCGATGGTGACCTGGATGGTCGCCGTCGCCCCGTGTGGCTCGGTCGTGCAACCAGGGGAATCTTTAGGTATGGCGTCGGTCACTTTATTTGCACGATCAAAGTACAGGCGGACCGGCCCCTTGACGGACCGGTTGCTGTACGCCTTCTCTGTCTTTGTCGTGCCCGCGCTGATTGCAATGGGCACGGTTGCGACGCTGTTGTGGGCGCCACGCGAGTTCGTATCGAACGGCAGCGTCGCGTTGCCGCTGCATGTCGTCAGTGACGCGCCCGGCACGCTCGACCCGGCGAGCGCCCTGAAGGCGCTGGCACATCAAGCCGAGGTCAGCCGTTTTAGCACGGAGCTGGCGGAAACGCCGATCTGGTTTTCATTTACTGTTCCCGCCCTGTCAGCGGATCAGGCGACGTCCGCGGAGTTGCCGTCGCGACACGCGCAGACGCTGGCCTGCTGGATTGCTTCCACGCTGCAACCGCTCGGACAAGCGAACCGCCAGACCACCAGCGGGGAGATTCACCCCGTCAAGGCGGGCTTTGCTGTCCGGTTGGGGAATATCGTCCAGCCAGTGCTTGTCGTGTGCCGCGGTACATTTTCGGGCCCGGCGCAGATCAACGCCGTGGCGTGGACATCGGCGGGCCTGGGTACATCGGCGCTCGACTTCCAGGACAGCTCCGGGCTAATCGGCGGTGGGTTATTGACGCTTGCTGTCTTCGTCTTCGTCACCGCGCTGGTCAATCGTGAGTGGACCTATGTGATCTTCGCGGCGTGGCTGGTTGGCAACCTGCGGCTGTGCGCGAACGCTATGGGCTGGGACACGCAATGGCTCGACCGCACGATCGCACCCGAATACCTGCAGCCACTTCGCCAGCTGACGTTTGCCGCTTATTACCTGTTGACGGGCGCGCTGTTCAGTCAGTTGTTTCGTCGCGAACTCAAGGTGGTGGGCTATGGCTGGCTGCTGCGGGTGGGCCAGTATCTGGGCCTCGCGCTCCTTGTTTGCGCGCTCACACTTCCCTATGCGCGGTTCATCCCGGCGCTCTGGGTGCTCGGCGGGGCCGGCATTGGCGCGTTGATGTTCTTGCTTGCCCGGCTCGTCTGGCTCGCGCGTTCACGCACGGTGCTCTGGTACGTCGCGTCGCTCTCGATCGTGCTGTTCTCCACATTTTCCGATGTGCTCGGTGCCGCGTTCAGCATCAAGTGGCTGTCGGGAGGCATCAGTACTGTGATGGCGGCGTTGTCGTCGAGCATGATGGCGGCCTTCGCGATCGCCGAGCAGATGCGCGCTGAGCGCGAACATCGGCGGCAGGCTCAGGCGGAGTTGCGCAATACCTACGATGTGACGCCGATCGGCCTCTTCACGCTCGACAGCGAGGGACACTTCGTGCGGGCAAATCCCGCCATGCGCTCCATGCTCGAGTTGCACAAGGCTGAATACAAGGTACGGCACTGGAACGATTACTTCGAATCGGGCGCGTGGGGCGCGTTGCAGGCGTTGGCGTCCAAAGGCAGCGAGGGCGAACTTGAAATGGGCGGCGCTGCGGCGCGCGGCAAGGGCGAGCGGCGCTTCCTCCTCAAGGCGACGCGATCAAATGGCTGGATCGAAGGATCGTTGCAGGACGTGACGGAGCGCTCGAAAGCGATCGAACGCCTGCGCTTCCTGGCCGAGCACGATCCGCTCACCGGTTCGCTCAACCGTCGTGGCGTGGAAAAGGCGATCGCGGCGCAATCCGAAGAGGCCTCGCCGTGGGCGCTCGCCTACGTCGATCTGGACCGGTTCAAACTCGTCAACGATCTCTTCGGTCATCGTGCCGGCGACGAAGTCCTGAAGCAGGTCGCCACCCGCACGCGTGCGCTGTTTGCAAAGGGCTTTCCGTTCGGGCGCATCGGCGGCGACGAGTTCGTCTGCGTGATGGGCGGTGCGACGATCGACCAGGCCATCGATTGTTGCCACCATCTGATCAGCGCGTTGAGCGACGCCCCCTATCGGGTTGGCAACCGGTCGTTCCAGGTGAAGGCATCGGTTGGGCTCGTGGAGTGCTCGCCCGGCGTGCGCGTGCAGGACGCGCTGTCCCACGCCGACCGCGCGTGTCGCGAGGCGAAGAAGACCTCCAACGTGCGCATGGTGACGTATCGCAAGGGCGCGTCGGAGTTCGAAGAGCGCGCCGAGGAATTGAGGCTGGTCGAAACCCTCGGACGCAATCGCCTTCCGCCGGGCCTCTTCCTCGTGATGCAGCCGATCATGTCGCTGTCGGCGCCTACCGAGTCGCTGAACTTCGAAGTGCTGCTGCGCATGCGTGCGCCCGACGGCGCCACGCTGCCGGCCGGCAAGGTGATCGTGGCGGCCGAGGAGTCCGGCAATATCGCGGCGATCGACAAATGGGTGATGACCACGCTGCTTGAATGGATCGAGAAGCATCAGGCGTCGCTGACGAACACGCGCTTCATTTGCGTCAACCTGAGCGGCGGCTCGCTGAACGACGAGCAGTTCATGGAAGACATTTTCGCGTTGTTTGGCCGCTACAGGCACATCGTGCCGTATCTCTGCCTCGAAATAACCGAAAGCGTCGCGCTCCACGATCTGGAAAATACGCAGCGGTTCATCGCGCGCGTGCACGAGATGGGCGGCAAGATCGCGCTCGATGACTTCGGCGCCGGTTATACCTCGTTCAAGTACCTGAAGGATCTTTCTGCCGACGCCCTCAAGATCGACGGCGAATTTATCCGTACGATGTGCGCGCATCCGGCGGATATCGCCATAGTCGAGGCGATCGTTGCGCTGGCGCGCAACCTGGGCATGCGCAGCGTGGCGGAATGGGTGGAAGACCTGGACACGCTGCGGGCGCTGAAGGAAATCGGCGTGGATTACGTGCAGGGATTCTTGCTGGCGAAACCACAGGAGAGCAGTGCGATCCTTGCGGCGGACTCGGCTGCCGGTTTTGTGCGAGACCCGGAAGTGGCGTTTTTCATCGACAGCATTTCAGATAAGAACAAGGCGGTTGCGTTCGCTTACGAGGTCGCGATGAAAGCCGGTTTGCATTGAACAACGAGCAGCGCACAAGTCTTTTGCGCTGGTTTTTGCTGGTGCATCTGTGCTTGACGCGAGACGCGAAGCCGCGCCGTTCAGGCCGTTTTCATCTCGTTCAGGATCTTGGCCGCCGCGATGGGGATACGCGTGTCGTCCCATTGGGCGAGCCATTGCACTTCTTTTGTCGTAAAGAAACCCGGACGGTTGCGCAGCGCAAATTGCAGTGAGTCCACAATGTGGTCGCGAATGATTTGGGGCGCTTCTTCATCGATGATGATTGCGTGCAGGGCTTCGAGTGCGCTCATGGCAAAGCTCAGGAAAGTAGGCGGTGGGCGGTTTGTTCTACTGGTTAACCATAACCCGAAATAAATTAGGAAAACAATAATTTTTCCCGCGGACCGCGAAAGATAAAAAGCCTCGCTTGCTGCGAGGCTTTCCGGCTTGACCGGCTGTCGGCGTGCCAGCCACGTTCCAGCGGTTTAAGCCCGGCGATGCGTCACCAGGCCCCACAGCACCAGCAGCACGATTGCACCAACCACCGACGCAATCCAGCCCGCCGCCTGTCCTTCCTGATACCAGCCGAGCGCGCGACCCACGTAGCCGGCGACCAGCGACCCCGCGATACCGAGCACGATCGTCATGATCCATCCCATGCTGGCGTTGCCGGGCTTTAGCGCCCGCGCGATAAGTCCAATAATGGCGCCCACGATAATTGTGCCGATCAATGAAAGCATGGTGATTCCTTAATATCTGTAGTGTTGGCAATAACCCGGAAGTCCGGGCGTGCACGGCAGCGGAAGCGTCGATCCAACGCTCCAGCGCATGACGTTGCTTGTCGCCCGGCGAGCGGAGAGCAGCAATCCGACCCGAATTCCAGGCCGGTCGGCTAGCGTATAGGCATTTGCGAGCCTGCCGCTCCTCCAGGCAGGTTAAAATTCGTGCCTTGGTCGCCGCGCAACACCGCCACGCGTTATCCCCACAGCATTTCAAGCTACTACACCTGATACCCATGACCGATTCCGAACTCCAAGGCGAAAACGACACCACGCTCCACGAGGCACGCCTCTGGCGCGACGACGGCTGGACCGCTCGCGTTATCAAGAACGAAGACGACGACGGCTGGGCCGTGCAGATGATCAAGGATGGTGAGGCGGAACCCGCGCTCACCGGCCCATGGACCATGGGCCGCGATAAAAAGAATCCCAAGCCGCTCGATCCGAACGCGTTTCGCACGCTAGTCAAGACGGTGTCCGAGGTATTGCGCCGTCACGAACAGCAACGCCACGCAATCTTGCACAAGGATGTGACCGTGCGCGCCAATGGCGAGGACGTCTTGGTGACGCTCGACATCGTGCCGGATGAGGACGACCCCTACGCCGACCTGAAGGCGTCCGACTCGCTCGGGACGCCGCTCGCGCACGTGCGGGTGTCAGCGGGGTTCAAGCTGAGCAAGACCAGCGCCCAGGCCTGGGTCGACAATGATTTCCGCGCGCCGGACTGAGCGCGCGGCGGGTCGATGAGGGTGCAATAAAGGGTGCAACAAACGGTGCAATAAAGCGTTCAATAGACCCCGGCCATGCCGGCGGGCCGATGCTTGAACCGCCTATGCACCCAGTAGTATTGTTCCGGGAACCGCACTATTTGCGATTCAAGAAACTCGTTCATCCGGCGTGCATCGGCTTCGTCGTCGTTCGACGGAAAATTCGCGAGCGGCTCGAAGATCGTCATCTTGTAGCCCTTGTAATCGGGCAGTACTTCGGTCACGAACGGCACCACGCGCGCGCGGCCGAGCCGCGCCAGCCTTGACACGGAAGTAAGTGTGCAGGCCGGTACGCCGAAGAACGGCACGAACACCGAATTTTCGATGCCATGGTCCATGTCGGCCGCGAGCATCACCGATCCGCCTGCACGCAGCGTCTTCAGGATGTGGCGCGCGCTCTCGCCACGCTTGATCATGTCGGCGCCAAAACGGCCACGTTGTTCGACGGCAAGCGTGTTGAGCTTCTTGCTGGACATCGGCGTATACAGCGCGGTCACCGGCAGTTTCATGGAATAAAGCATGCATCCCACTTCGATGGCAACGAAATGGAAACCCATGAAAATGGTTGGCTGGGCGTCGTCGTCGAGATCGATGTGGCTTTCGAGCTGCACCAGTTTTTCGATAGCGCGTGCCGAGCCGAACCATTGCACGCCGCGCTCCACGTAGCTTCTGACGACGTGACGAAAATGGGAGCGGCCGAGCACCGCGTATTCCTCGGCGGTCTTGCCCGGGAAGCACAATTGCAAGTTGACTTGCACAATACGCTTGCGGCGGCTTGGGATGAGGTAGAGCAGTCCGCCCAGCGCACTGCCGCAGCGCGCCACAAGCCCGTAGGGAAGGCGAGCGAGCCCGCGCAGCAATGCCACGACGAGCGTAAAACCAATGTTCTTCAAGATTGCCCCTTGGAAACGGGCGGCGGACGACGAAAGACTAATGACGAGGGCCGGATTTAAATAGTGCTTCGATGATCGGCACGGGGTCGGATATCGAAGAGGAGTAACGGCCGAAAAAGGCGCGCTGCAACTGTGCGGCGCCATGATCGATAAAAATCGCTACAAAACGGTGAAGCGGGCGTCAAAACAACCGCCCTGTAGGGGCTGATCCAAGGTTTTCGACCAAACCATGTAGGCAAAGACTCAGCCCGCAATAGGATGAGGACCAATTCGAGCGTTCGAAAACCTCTAATGATCGCACATTGCGTTCTCGCGGCACCGGTTTCCTGCCTGTTTGAGGGGCTTTGTTTCCTTACATCCTGCTTTTCAACGGTTCGTTGACTAAAACGGCGCGCGGGCCGTGCCCACAACGGGAGATGAGGTGATGCATTACCTGCTGATTTACGAGTTGAGCGCGGATTACATCGAGCGGCGTGCCGCGTTTCGCAATCGCCATCTGACGTTGGCGTGGGCTGCCGCCGAGCGGGGCGAACTACTGCTGGGCGGCGCGCTGGATGAACCGGTCGATCGCGCGATGCTGCTTTTTCAGGCGGATTCGCCAGCGGTGGCCGAGGCGTTTGCGCGCGCCGATCCCTATGTGACGGAGGGCCTCGTCACGCGCTGGCAGGTGCGCAAGTGGAATACGGTAGCGGGCGCTGACGCGGCGCAGCCGGTCAGGCCCGGTTGACACTGCCCGGACCAAGTCACTCAGTCAGTATCAGGATTCGCTGGCGGCTTCCTCGTGCTCGTCCTGACCGGCGGTCATCCTGGACCTGCCTGCAGGCTTAAGGGCCGCCGGTCGTCCAGCCGTGCGGAACAGGTGCGTCAGCGTGTGATCCATCTCCTGCGAGCGCTCGAACAATTCCGCCAGCCAGTCCACAAAGGCGCTCACCCGTGGCGCCGCTTGCCGGCTTTTGACATAGGCCACGGACACATTCATCGGCATTGATTGCCATTGGGGCAGAACCTCGCGCAATTGTCCGGATCGCAGATACGGCAGAGCGGCGATGCGGGGCGGCTGAATCAAGCCGATGCCCTGGAGGCCGCACGCGAGATAGGCATGTTCGTCCGTGACTTGCACGAAGCCGGCCATTTTCACCGCCACTGCTTCACCGTCGACATCGAAATCGAAATCGCACGGCCGTCCGGTACGGTGGGACACGCAATTCACAGCCACATGCCGCGAGAGATCGGCGAGGGTGGCTGGGGTGCCATGCGTCTCCAGATACGCCGGACTTGCGCAGGTGACATGCTCGAAGCTGCCAAGGCGGCGCGCGATCAGCCCTGAATCGGGCAATTCGCCGAGTTGCACGCTGCAATCCACGCCTTCACCCACCAGGTCGACAGCGCGGTTGCTGATACCGATCGACAACTCGATATGCGGATAGCGCGCGTGGAAGTCCGGCAACGCCGGCACGACCAGCGTGGTCGCGACCGTAACCGGCATCTCGATACGCAGACGGCCGCGCAGGCGTTCATCGGCGGCGAGAAAGCCCGATTCCAGCTCGTCGATATCCGCAAGAATGCGCATGCAGCGCTCGTAGCACTCAGCGCCTTCGGCAGTAAGATTGAGGCGCCGCGTGGTGCGCGCGAGCAGTTGCACGCCGACGAGCGCCTCGAGTTGCTGGATCGTGGTGGACACAGAAGCGCGCGGCATGCCGAGGGATTCGGCGGCGCGGGTGAAACTGTTGGTATCGACGACGCGGATAAAAACACGCATGGCATGAACGCGATCGGTCACGGCAGTGTTCCTTGAGAAGCGATGAATGCATCGACCGGTCAACCTTCGCGCTCAGCGACTATACGAAGGAAAACCGGCAAGGTTCACACTTTAGGCAGCGGCGGGGCTCGCGTGAATACACAAAACTCGCGGATCCTTGCCTGCTTCTCCAGTTACACCGTGGGCAATTCTCCGCGCAAACGGCCACTTTCGCTGCTGCTCACGCTCGGGGCGAGGCCCGAAGTCACGCCCGAAGTCAGGTCCGGCGTCAGGCTCGCCGCTGCGATCACGCCGCCAATCCGGTTGTTACCCGTCAGTCCGATCATGTCCGCGCCCGACGGCGCCTGATAAAGCCGAAGGCCCATCTCGGGAAGGATCGACAGCAAGTGGTCGAAGACATCGCCCTGAATCCGCTCGTACTGCGCCCATGCGGTCACGGCGGTGAAGCAATAGACCTCGACCGGAATGCCTTGCGACCCGGGCTCCATCATGCGGACCATCATCGACATGTCCTGCCTGATTTCCGGATGCTGCTGCAAATACGCCAGCCCATACGCGCGAAACGTGCCGATATTCGTCAGCCGCCGCAGGTTGGCCGGCTCGCTCGCGAGTTCGCCGAGATTCTTGTTGGCTTGCTCGACTTCGAGCTGTTTCTCTTCCAGATAGTCGTGCAGCAGGCGAAAGTGCATTAGCCGGACGGTTTCCTCATCGGTGAGAAAACGCACGCACGTGGCATCCAGACGCAACGTCCGCTTGATCCGCCGGCCGCCCGATTCGAACATTTGCCGATAGTTGCGGTAGCTCTCGGAGAAGAGCTTGTAGGTCGGCACGGTGGTGACCGTGTTGTCCCAGTTCTGCACCTTCACCGTGTGGAGCGCGATGTCCTTCACGAAGCCGTCGGCATTCGATTGCGGCATTTCGATCCAGTCGCCAATGCGCAGCATGTCGTTGGACGTCAACTGGGTGCTCGCGACCAGCGACAGCAACGTGTCCTTGAATACGAGCAGCAGCACGGCAGACAGCGCGCCGAGGCCGGACAGCATCCAGAGGGGCGAGCGATCGATCACGATGGACAGCACCAGCACGCTGCAGATCAGCGCGAGCGCGAGTTTGCCGATCTGGATGTAACCCTTGATGGAGCGCGTCTGCGCTCGCCGGCTTGACGCGTAGACGTCTTGCCACGCGCTCAGGCCGCCGCCTAGAGCGAGGAAGACGCAGATCCATGCGGCGCCATGCGCGAGGCGAGAGATGACGTCGGCCACATGACCGATATAAGGCACCTGGCCGACGCCGATCGCCACCGTCGCAAACGGCACCGCGTACCAGAGGCGGTGATACGCGCGATGGCGCGCCAGCGCAATGTCCCACGCCTCGCGCTCGGTCGCCACCAGCAGCCGGTGTGCGAGGTGCAGCACGATTCGCGCGACCACCCATTGGGCGAAGAGAGCGGCGAGCGCGAGCATCAGCAGGCCGAGCGCGAACTGCGCCCAGTGATGAGTGGGGTAGTGCTGTTGGACGAAATCGAAAAAAGCGTCTGGGTTCATGCGCGAAGGTCGTGGCGGTAAAGGTGCAGTCGGGGTGCGGTCGGGCCGTGGGCCGTGCAGCAGGGCCGAGCGCACACGGCGAATGCCATGCGATCCGTATTGTGCATGAATCGCAGGCACGCTCTTCCTCTATCATGGAGCGCCTGCGCGCGAGCGCTTCGCCATGCGAACCGTCAAGCTGGGACGTTTCGCATCCCTCTCATCCTGAGCTCATTTCGTTTATGTATTTGTCGATTCTGGCTGTCGGTATTGGTGGCGCGCTGGGTTCCCTGTTCCGATGGATGCTCGGCATGCGCCTGAACGCGCTCTTCCCGAGCCTGCCGCTCGGTACGCTTGCGGCGAACTTGATAGCAGGCTATGTGATCGGCGTGGCGGTTGCCTCGTTCGCGCGGTTCCCGTGGGTATCGATGGAATGGCGGCTTTTCGTGATCACCGGCTTGATGGGCGGCCTGTCCACGTTTTCCACCTTTTCGGCCGAAGTCGTGGCGCAATTGCAGCAGGGCCGCTATGGGTGGGCAGCCGGCGAGGTCGCGATTCATGTCGGTGCGTCACTCGTGATGACCTTCCTGGGGATTGCGACGGTGTCGTTGGCGTTGACGAAGTAATAAGGATTCAAACTGTATAGACAGCCTTGTGTCTTATCGTGCCGGCGAACGCTGAGTTCGATGACCGGTATGATCCCAGCTTGTTTCGATGCCAGCCTCCGTTTAGACTTTCGTATTGAATTTGTATAGACAGGACGAGTCATGGCTGACGTGATCGAAGTACCGAACCCACCCATCGGCGTCGCGGCATGAACACCCCCGCGTACCAGGAAATCAAGGATCACATCCTTAGCCGGATTCACTCGGGCGAATGGAAAGAAGGCGACCAGATACCGTCGGAGAACGAGTTGGCGCGTGACTTTGGCGTTGCGCGAATGACGGTCAATCGTGCTGTGCGTGAGTTGACGGCCGAGCAGATCCTGACGCGCGTGCAAGGTGCGGGAACCTTCGTGGCGCAGCCGAAATACGCCTCCACGCTGGTGGAAATTCGCAGCATCTCCGATGAAATCGGGGCGCGCGGCCACGTGCATCGTGCGGACGTGATTCATTTAGGCGCGGCTTTACTTGATGAGCGACTGGCCTTGGAGATGCAGTTATCGGAAGGGAGCCCCGTGTTCCATTCGCGCGTTCTTCATTTTGAAAACGAGCTGCCGATCCAGTTCGAAGAGCGCTGGGTCAATCCCGCGCTCGCGCCCGACTACGCCCGCCAGGACTTCACAAAAATCACGCCGAATCAGTATTTGATGGTTGCTGCGCCCTTGCAGCGCGTGGAATACCGGATTGAAGCAGCGCTTCCCGACGACACAATCGGCGCTTCCCTCGCGATGAAACCGGGTAACCCGTGCCTCATGTTGCATCGGCGGACGTGGTCACGCGATGCGGTGGCATCGGTGGCAAATCTTTGGCATCCCGGCGACCGCTATCAGTTCACCGGGCACTTCTGAGCGCGCGTGACGCGCGCGATTCTTGTCGGATGCGTGCATAACGCGGTTGGGCGCTTCTTAGTCGCCACTACCAATAGAACCGAGTTGACTTTTAGCCGCCGACGCTCTATCCGCTTCCCACCTCCTCTTTGTTGGCGCGATGAGGCTCGATGAGCATTGTTGTTAGCTTAACAATAATGTTTATCGAAAATCAGGGTTTCCCCGCGAATGCGCGACGCCTAGACTTGCTGAAAGCGAAATCGAAAAGCACTGATTCCGCTTAGGCCGTTTCGCGTCGACAAACAAAATATTGGAGGTTGCATCATGTTCAAGTCATTTATCCCCGCCGTGGTCATTGCGTCGGCTCTCGTCGTGCCGGCTTTTGCTTTTGCCCAGAGCAGCGACAATGCGCCGCTCACGCGCGCTGAAGTCAAGGCACAACTCGTGCAACTGGAAAAGGCGGGTTACAACCCGGTCGGCGATGAGTACAACTACCCGCAGAACATCCAGGCGGCAGAAGCTCGCGTGAGTGCGCAGAACGGCCAGGCAGCGACAGCATATGGTCCGTCGACGAGCGGTTCAACGGGCGTGGGTGCGCGTAGTGCGGTTGCTACGCAACAGACGCCACGGTCGGTGTTTTTTGGGCAGTAAGGGAAGAGGATAGGCGGGGGCGGTCCTGCTAGCGGCGAGTGTGGGGCGAAGGGCTCTACCTTCACCCGACACACACCGGAAGCACATGCCCCCGAACGCCATCGTCCTCACCCGGGAGATCTTGCTCCGCACGCACGAATAATCAGATTCACCACTTCCTCCGTCGACGCATCGAACGCTTTGCGCGACAAAGCCCGCTTGCCTTTCAACGCGTGAATCTGTGCATCGAAATCTGCGTAGTGCTGGGTGGTGGCCCAGATCATAAACATCAGCGTTTCTGCGCTGACCGGTGCGAGCAATCCCCGCTCGATCCAGTGATCAATTACCACTACGCGCGTCTCGAGCCACGGCTTGACGCGTTCGTTCAGGATGTCCTGCATGTGCACGGCGCCATGGATGATTTCGCTCGCCCACACCTTCGATCCAAGCGGCCGTCTCCGCGATAATTCCATTTTGGCGCGGACGTAGCCGCCTATCGCTTCGACCGGATCGTCGCTGCACTCGAACGTGTCGGCCGCACGATGCCAGTCCTCGAACAAGTCCTCCAGTACCCGCCGGTAAAGCGCCAGCTTGGTCGGAAAGTAATAGTGCAGGTTCGCCTTGGGCAAGCCAGCCCGTTCAGCGATCATCGCCGTACTCGCACCTTCCAGTCCGCGTTCAGCAAAAACCGCCTCGGCACACGCCAGCAAATGCGCTTCGTTGGTCTCGCGAATGTGCGCCTTGCGCCGCCGCAATGGAACCGATGAGTAGTCAGTTTCCACCGCCCCGGCTGCTGCTTCGTCGTGTCTCATAGTATTCCCCGCACGGCCCGGCGTGCCTTCTCCTTCTTGATTGCGCCTCATTCTATTCGCTTTGCCACATTCGCTGCGCGATACCGCAGCACGCCTCGGCGCGCTCCTGCTGCACTGCAATGGCACGCTTCTCGCTCTGGCTCACGACATCGGACGACACAGAAAAGACGTTGATTTAGCAATATTAGTCGGCTACAACCTGTCCAGTTGGACAGGATTTAAAGGTAGCGGGATTGCGACGCACCTGCACTCGGTCGGCCGAGATTTGCGCTGCACCCATGACGTGCGCGAGCGCCCCAAAAGCTGACGCAAATGCACCCGTTGCGGCGCGTGCCGGCAGACGCAAAGATTACGGTTGACGCTAACGATTGACCTGAAGAATTGACGTGAACGATTGACCCAAGAATCGACTCAAGGAGCACACGAAATGACTGTGGCAACTGAAGTGGCGCCCGAAACACCACTGGACACGTTGGTCAGGATCGACGGCCAGCGCCTCTGGGACAGCCTCATGACAATGGCCAAGATTGGCGCGACGCCAAAGGGCGGCGTCTGCCGGCTGGCCCTGACGGACCTCGACAAAGACGGCCGCGATCTTATTGTTAGCTGGGCGAAAGAAGCGGGCTGCACCGTCAAGGTCGACCAGATGGGCAACGTCTTCATGCGCCGCGCCGGACGCAATCCTGACGCAGCGCCCGTCGTGACCGGTTCGCACGCCGACTCGCAGCCGACCGGCGGACGCTTTGACGGCATCTACGGCGTGTTGGGCGGGATCGAAGTCATTCGCACACTGAACGATCACGCGATCGAAACCGAACATCCCGTCGAAGTGGTCATCTGGACCAACGAAGAAGGCTCGCGTTTCGCCCCGGCCATGGTCGCCTCGGGCGTGTTCGCCGGCGAATTCACGCTTGAATACGGGCTCTCGCGCAAGGACGTCGATGGCAAGACGATCGGCGAGGAACTGAAGCGCATAGGTTATGCAGGCGACGAACCGTGCGGCGGCCGCAAGCTTCACGCGGCGTTCGAATTGCATATCGAGCAGGGGCCGATTCTCGAAGCGGAAAACATGACGATCGGCGTGGTCACCGACGCGCAAGGCCAGCGCTGGTACGAGATCACGCTTACAGGCCAGGAAGCGCACGCGGGCCCGACACCCATGCCCCGCCGGCACGACGCGTTGCTTGGCGCGGCACGCGTGGTCGAGCTGGTGAACCGCATCGGCCTCGATCATGCGCCGCTCGCGTGCGCAACGGTCGGGATGATGCAGGTCCACCCAAACTCGCGCAACGTGATTCCCGGACGCGTGTTTTTCACCGTCGATTTCCGGCATCCGGAAGATGCCGTGCTCGCGCAAATGGACGCTGAATTGCGCGCCGGTGTCGAAGGAATCGCAAGCGGCGCGGGCCTGCAAACGCAACTTGAACAGATCTTCTACTACGCGCCCATCGCCTTCGACACAGCCTGTGTCCAGTCCGTGCGAGCGGCTGCCGAGAGGTTTGGCTATGCACAT